>NZLM01000046.1 GCA_002694245.1 Methanobacteriota archaeon | reverse complement strand
CTGCCAGCTATGAAGCTACTGTGACCACACAACCACCCGGTTTATGGGCAATTGCTCTTGGTTCGCCTCTAGTATCTTTACTGGCATTATTTTTCATACGGTCTTCGATTAAATCGTACAAAGAAGGTGACAATCCCGATATCAGCAAGAGTCTAACATCAAGGTCGCTGTACATCGGATTTTTGGGTAAAGTTATTCTGTTGTTGTTTTGGTTAGGTTTACTAGTATTGATTTCAGTAGTCAATGGAGGCCAGGTAACGTTTGTTGATGAGACTTTATGGAGGTATGGAGATCCAAACCTTACGGAACGAATTTTGTTCTTCGGGTGGATATTTTCCCTCACTCTAACTCCAGCGGCGATTGCTTTCGAGGCGATGATGTTCGTACACGCTACCCTTAAAGATACAGTATTCGGTATTGATAATAACCTAAGAAAAACATTCACAACGGCTGTATTCACCGGTATTGGTGTCATATCATTCATTGTTGGAAGTGAACTGATGGAGAGTGTAATCGGTTACGGAGCTGCTGGTGGAGTATTTGTGGGTGTATTCTTGCTTGCAGTAAGAAAACCAATCTTGGTAATTTTGGATAAAGCATCAAATCGATTCATACCTTCTACTCATACTCCCGAAGAAACAGCATATCTAGAGGCGTACGCAACAGCAATGGAAGACTTGATCATAACTGTAGAAGAAAGAAAATTACTGGACATGATGGCCTCAACTTACGGATTGAGCGAGAAGATTGTGAAACAATTAGAGGAAGAATACAATTTCTCAATTGAAGAAGAGTAAATCAATTCAAAGTAAAAAATCATTTATCTCTGACTATGCAAAGCGAGTGGGTTTTACCGATTGTTGTTGGGTTTTCAACAGGGTTAGCTAGTCTGACCAACTTTTTACCCTGCCTACCACGACTTCTCATCCTCACAAGAATTTCTTGACCGATGTAACACCCTTTTGCTTCATGTACAAATTCACCAAGTCCACATGCCAGCGGATGATCTTTTGGAGTAATTTCTTTCCCTTGGTATGGTATAAGATTCTTCACTCTGTAGTTATCAAACTCTTCAACTGTCATCGTTTCCTCTAATTCGAGTGATTTTGGGGTGACAAGTAGGTAACCTCGCGATGTCTTTACCTTAGTAATGTCATCCACAACTTCAATGTCTTCAGTCGAGAAGAAGACTGAATTGTTAACGCTCGCATCCCCAATTGAAACATCTTGGCCCAATATTCTGTTAGATATGTGATTCAACAAGGTTTCTTTGTATGGCATGTATCCTACCAGGGCAACAAAATTTCCTTTGTCGATAACATCAACCATGTCAATTACTTTTGCATTTTGTGTTGTGAATACTGTAGTGCAAGTTCCGTCGACTTTGTTTGTGGAAAGGCCATCTAGAAAACTTAAGCAATCTTTTCCTCGGAGCACTAAAACATAGGCTTCGAGTTTAATGACACCCATTCTCCATACCTCAGGAGAATGATTCACCGCATCCACATGAACTTTCAGCATTTGGATTGTTAATTTTGAATCCGCCACCCATCAAACGATCAATATAATCTATCTCAATACCGTCCAGTAGATGTGATGATGCTCTTGGTACTAATATCCTAAATCCGTCAATAACCAATTCTTGACAATCTTGTTCTGTTGATTCTACTATCTGTAAGTCATACATGTATCCAGAGCATCCACCAGACAAGACACCGACTAACAGAGCATGCGATCGGTCATCGCCGAAGGCTTGGTTTAGCATTTCTTTTGCTTTATCGGTCACTGTAAGTGTGACTTCAACAACCTCAGGCTTGTTGAAAACAATAGCAGGTGCGGTATCGCATGTATTGCAGTCCATGTTTGGGACGAAGAAGAGGTCTCATATGAATATGTGTACTTCAAGACATCTTTCTTTGCTGTTCCTTTAGAAGAATGTTGCAACGACGGATCTGCTCCTTAGCAAGTTTTTGCTGGTCTTTGTCTAAGCCTCTTGGAATTGCTTGTTCAAAGCACTTTATTGCGTCTCCAAATCTTTGCATTTCAGCATAAGCTGTACCCATGTTGTACAGTGTTTTGCCTTGTACCCCTTTTGGATTAATTACCATCGCCTTGTGATATGACTCTACACATTTTGGATAATCTTCGAGATAGTAGAGAGCATTACCGCGCCCGTTGAGAATTCGGATTACCATCTCGTCGTCTCCTGCAAAGGATGGAAGGGCCCTGTCAAAGCACGAGAGAGCTTCTCTGTACTTCTTATCTTCAATTAACCCGACACCTTTGTTATACCATTCAATATCTTGATTGGCAATTGAATTCGAATTAGTCTCAAAGTTAGCAACGTCCTCCATTTTTGCAGATGCTTCCAATGCAGCTGCGGCCAAATCTACCACAGGGTTCGGTGCCCTTTCTTCCAACGTTGGCTCTGGTCTTTCGGTAAGTTCAGGCAGTGGCTCTACTCTAAATTCATTTACAGGTGCTTCCATAGTTTTAGGATTGTAATCTTCTTGTTCAGTTGTGGAAGGTATGTCAGGGGAATTGTCAATTCCACCCTCTTCAGCATACAAATCGTGTACTTCGGATGCTGAATTTTGGATTTGATTATTGTCTGCGTTTGGTTCTATTTTCTGCTCTACCACCTGTTGCGGTTGAGGAGTAGGATTTTCCAGTGATTGTGCTTTTTGATGACATCTTTCAGCCGTAGCTAAGTCTCCAGCGGCTTCTAGAGCTCTTGCTAAGCCTCTCCAGTTGTCGGGATTTGTCTTGTCGGATTGAATCATAGATTTCCAACAGACTACTGCCTCAGTGTGATTTCCGGCAGCGGATAATGCTCGTGCCATCAACTCAGTATTGGGCTCGCAGAGATCGATTGCTTCAGTCGCTAATGAGGGCCCTTCGGGAATTGTTTGAGGCAACCCTTGAGTGTTCTCTAGGATCTTAGATTCACCTTCAGCCAACTTAACCAACAAGGATGCTAGGTTAGTTTTACCACCTGGCTCATTTTTCAGAAGACGTCTTGCAAATAGAAGCGCTTCAATGTCGGCCATTGCTTCGGCTGCATTTGCCAGTCTTTGAGCGGCTTTGGTGTAGGAACTATCAAGTTCAACAGCCATTTTAAAACAGTGGATAGCAGAATTGTTGTCTCCTTTTCTCTCGTGTAAAGCACCCAAGTTGAAATGGCACTTAGCATTCGATGGGTCTAGGTTAATTGCGTGAGAATATGCACCAATAGCATGGTCATCATGACCCATAGCGGCCATTGCGCCTGCAGCAATTCTCCAAGAATCAAAGTGTTGTGAGGCCTCTCCGTGTAGATGGTCTTTCAAGTAGTGCATTGCACCTTTTGCATCACCTTGTGAAAGCGAGTTCATGGCATCACGGCATAGGCTATCTAAGTCAACTGATGTCTCCTCTATCGTTTGTAACTGAGTATCGTTTGGTTCTCCATCAGTAGTTTCTGATTCAACTTCCTCATCGTTTGCTAACATTTCATCCTCTACTAGTGTTTGACCTCCATTATCATCGTCTACAGGTGTAGGTGTGGGTTCAACACTTGAAGCACTAGAGGCATGTGTTAATGTCTGGTTAACC
Source organism: Methanobacteriota archaeon (assembly GCA_002694245.1). Taxonomy (GTDB): domain Archaea; phylum Thermoplasmatota; class Poseidoniia; order Poseidoniales; family Poseidoniaceae; genus MGIIa-K1. The sequence goes on along the minus strand of NZLM01000046.1, from coordinate 10,002 downwards.
ATCTGAGTCTGTGTGTGCGGCATTACAACTGGTTCTGACTGTAACTTTCCACCTGCTGCCTTGTTATCATCCATGATCCTGACTAAGTGGGGATGGCCTGGGAAATAGTGTAAAGCACGATCAGCAATTTCGACTGCTCCGTCAATTTCTCCAAGTCTATCTAGTAAAACTGCTAAATTTGCCAATGCAGGTCCATGGTTGGGGTCTAGGTCCAAGCAAATTACAAATGATTGCTTTGCTCCCTTTGGGTCTTGTTCAGCTTCTAGTAGAACACCTCGGTTGAACCATGCCATTGCATTGGATGGATCAAGTGCTATTGCTTTGTTAAATGCCTTCAAAGCGGCATCATGATCGCCTGACCTATGTGCTGCTTCACCTTCTGAGACTAAATCATCCACGGTTGTGTCGATTTTAGTTTCTTCAACAGCATCCGAAATTTCCGGGTTTTCGTGTAATTCCTCTTCATGGGGTTCAGATTTTTCTGGAGATGATATTACAGATTTGACAACGTCTGCAAGAGAAGACATCATTGCATCTGTAATCTCTGCAGCAGCATCGATTGGGCTGTTCCTATCACCATCAGTCATGGGTTCACCATATCATTTGATTATTCCATAGTGAATAAGTCTTCTCCGTTGGCGAGTCCGCTTAATTGATAGCAGAATAGTCCTTGGTTAGCCACATGCGCCCCTCTTTTTCGAATGATAGTGGGGGCACATTTGTCTTGATTGAGCCCGGAGAAAATGGCCCACTTAAAATTGAAGATCCATTTTTCATTGGTGTTCGACAAGTTACACAGGTAGAGTGGACTAGTGTTATGGGAAAAAACCCTTCAAAATTTCAAGAAGGATGGTCTGCAGGTCTCCGACCAGTAGAGTCAGTNAATTGGTTTGATTGTCTAGAATTCATTTCAAANCTNAATGAAAAGGAAACCGAANTGCGACTGGGNCTTTCTGGGACTTGGCGGCTTCCAACTGAGGAGGAATGGGAATATGCATGTCGTGCTGGTTCTGTAACACGATGGTTTCATTCAGATANAGATGCAGACTTGGACGAAGTTGCATGGCACGCAGGCAACTCTGGTGCTACAACAAGAGAAGTCGGACAAAAGAAAGCCAATCTATGGGGACTTCATGATTGTCATGGTAATGTATCTGAATGGACCAGTACTGAGGATGGCGATAAACGGGTAGCTAAGGGCGGATCTTGGCTAATGGAATCAGAATCTACTACTTCTAGTGCTAGGAGAGTAATTGTCTCGACCAAAAAAAGCGATACAATAGGATTAAGGCTTGTTTGGGCACCAATTTAGATAGGATGTGAATCGATTGAGGTTTTACCATAATCCGCGGTGCTCAAAATCAAGACAAGCTCTATCTTTGTTAATTGATAGAGGCGTTGAATTTGAGGAGTATAGGTACTTAGAAAGAGGCGTACACATGGACGACTTCGAAATATTAGCAAATTTGCCAGATGTGATAAGAAAATCTGATGTTTTTGAAAAAGAAAAGTATGATTTTGAAGATGTTGAATCGATTAAAGAACTAATCCGGTCTCAACCTAAGTGCGTACAGAGGCCAATATTGGTCTCTGGTGGTGAGGCAGTAATTGGTAGGCCACCCGAGAATATTCTCATTCTTCTTCTTTGAATTTTAGAACGGTTGCTACATTTAGTCTTACAAATACTTCGAGATATGCCTTTACCCTCTCTTCAACAGGTGCGACATCTTCGTGATATAATGAATCCATCACAATACAAATTTCTTCGAAGGTTCTCGTTCCATCCATAAGTTCCCACAGCATGGATTGAGTATAGTGCATTGGGCGTTTGACAATTTTTGGTGCTCTCAATATCTTTGCAAGAACTTTTTCAAATCTAGTAAATCGTTTCTCTATCAAAAACACGACATTTCTTCCAGTAATACCTTCAATTTCGGGGTGTATCCCAGGTTCACCTCGATACTCCCAATTAACTGGTAATCGAGTTGGTATGAATTTACTCCAATCACCCTCTATCATTAGATTCCCTCAGTGGTAAATGTCACGTAAAGCAGGGATATCATAGATATAATTCCACAGAATGCAAATATCCTTTTTAGCTCAAATTTGTCAGAAAACCTGTCTAATATCCAAGTTACTGTACCGAAAATAGCAACCAAAGATAGCAAGCCGTACCAAATACCAGGCAGCTCACTCATGCCAACCCGTCAGAATACTTGGCTGTCAATTTTGCGCATTTTGCCATGCTTCGTATTCGGCCATTTTTTTGTTGTATTCCTCTAACTGTCTCTGATATTCAACCATTGCTGGATCAACTACGGGAACTGCAGAAGCAGTAGGTCCCGGAGCAGTATTCTCCTGAGGCGTAATTAGTTGTGTTGATGGTGGACCTAATTGTGTTTCAGCCACTGCGTATTGGTTAATTGAAGCCGGTGGACCATTGGTTTCTATCTGGTCTGTATCAACATCTTCATCTCCATCAAAGAATTCGTCTTCAGAGCGTGATCGAACAATGAAATATACAACGACGCAGACGATTAATACTCCAGAAATACTTGACCCTATTACAACTACAGAATTAGATTGATCCTCTACAGGTCTGTCCCAGTTATATGACCTGTCAATAATATTGGAAAATCTTCCGTCTGAATTATTTATGTTGACAATAACCTTTCCAGTATAATCTCCACTTTCTCGTATAACTGAGCACCTCATATCATGCTTCTGTTTGGTAAGATGCCCTTTGCCCATTTCAATGCGATAAGATTCCAAATGAATAGCAACACCATCACATATCATTCCCCACCCTTCAGGAGTATTTGCTGAGATTTCGAAAATCTCATTTTGTGTTGACGTAGATGAGAAGTTATACCACACTACTTTTGAATTCTCACTTATGACTTCTGCAACATTATGTTGTGTAACAACTAAGTCTACTGATCGCCTATCTCCAACTAGTATTGCCGCTGAAAGTGTTTTTGTGATTGGGCGACCCAATTCATCTTCTCCTCCAACCAATTCTATCGTTGCGGAAATAATTGTGTTAAGTTCACAATTGCTTGAGATTATGATGTCGGCTATCAGTTCTACACTTTCTGTAGGTCCGAGGTTTAAATTGAGCCACTCCCCCGCACTCTTTGACAAGCCATTGTTTGTTGAAATGAAGCCTAGTACTTCATTAGATGGCGGTGATGTTTGAATAACAAGTCTTGCCTTTATTGTCGAATCAGCTGCGTTACCTATGTTCCATGCTGTTGCAGAGAATGATTGAGTCGAATTAGTCTCAGCAACAATCTCTGGTACGTAACCATCTAATCTTGGCTCTTTCTTAATTTCAGTAACTGCCTCAAATAATACAGAATTATCTGATGGGTTTTGATCTAAACCATTTTGACTTGATACTGAAATTGTAATTTCATGGAACTCACCAGGGGCTTCCATCGTTGGGAGCAAAATCCATAAATCAATCATTTTTTCATTTTCTAGATCATATGAAACTGACAGGGGTATGCTCATTGTGACATTTTCACCATCGCTTATAGCCCACCATTGCCAACTATCTGCAGTCCATGGTAGATCTAAGATGGCATTGTCTTGTCCATTGCCGTTATTTGTTACCTTAAGTTGAATTAGCATGGGTGTTCCAGGATCTAATCTTATTGGAGAATCTAGCAATTCAATTGCCAAATCATGCAGCGTATTTACCTTGAGTTCTTGCCATATTTGGCCTGTAATCTCCTGTCCTGACCTAAGTGACATTGCCTTAGGCGTGATCGCAGGTCCAACATCACCCGCCTGACCAGTAATCGGTGCTGTAATTCTAACAGTATATGTTGAGGATGATCCAGGAGATATGGCCAAATCTGGACTATTCAAAAGTTCTACAGTCCATCCAGTTACATCATTGTGATCTATAATGGGTGTAAAGATATCAATCCTGCTTGCATTATTCCATATCCTAAATTTAACTTCAACGGAGCTTCCTGCATCAATTGTATTTGACTCAAGGTAGTTATCGGGAGAAACCTCAGCATTGCTTATCATCGCAGCAGCAACCTCTATTGCTTTTTGGTCGAATCTTCTTGAGTCGTTAGTGCTTGTAGCTGTTAACCATACTTCTCCAGTGACATCTGGTTCTGCTTCAAGTGGTATTGTAGCAGTCATCCAGACATGTTGCGGAGTATCAATTCTAACAAGTATGTTAGTTGATTGATTCAAAGCTAGATTTATTTGCCATCCTGTTGGTAGGTTCTTTTCAGTTACGCTCAACGTAAATACATCAGTAGCATCCCCGATGTTCTCTACAGTAACTGGGAATGAGCATGTATTACCCGGTGTGCATCTAGGTGTAAATTCCGGTAACACGATGTTAGGTAATCTGTCTGGTAGGATTTTGATAACAGTTGATATTCCTGACTCCACATCAGAATATCTGTTCGAGGTAACATTCACGTTAACTTGTATATTTTGTTGACTCTCATTTTCAGGTATCTCTACTCTCAAATCGAATTGTTTCTTTTCACCGGGTAGTAATTCCATACCAGATGAACTAATACTGACTCCATTTGGATTAGAAAAGAAATGAGTCCAGCCTGCTGGTATTCCTGTTGCTATCGGGGTGTACCTTGCAGAAATATTTCCAGTGTTAGTTATCTCCATTCTAGTAGTTGACCAATCTCCAGGAAGGCCACCTAAAGCGTTTATTCCTGTTAATTGAACTTGGTATTCTTTCTTCTTTGCAGCTTGGTCATAGATTATTACTAAATCATCCATCCAGAATCCTATATCTTCACCAATTGAGTCTGAAGTAAATTGGAATCTAAGTTGAGTAGTGGTGTGAAAGTGTCTTCCGTCAACAGGAATTAGAGGCGAGTTTCTACCGTTGTATGCTGCGGAAAATGTTTGCCATTCAGTCCCATCTAGTAGGTTATTGTCAATCACTCCCTGCATGGTAAAGGTCTCATCCCAGTTACCCGTTTCGTCTTTGATATATCCTTTCATTTGGTCCCCTGACCCAGCGGCTCCGGTGTAGAAGAATGAGTATCCAATTGCGGCGTTGTGAGTTGGAGTATCGTCTGCTAGATTTAGAACCGGGCTGGTTAGTGTAGAAGTTGTTAGTGGAGAGTAAGTGGAATACTGACCGTTGCCAATGTGGAATGAGTTAGACTGGGAAATAAATGTATCAGAGTTAACTATCCAATCTCCTGTACTTGTCCAAGCTGACATGTCAACACAGTTATCGTAACTATGTGCTATTGTCATATGTCTTGATTTCAAGTTATTTGAGGGATCATCATCACCATTTGTATTTGAAACTGTTATCAAGAGCGTGTGGTTTCCAGAATAGTAGGGTGTCCACAAAATGTCGACTGAGCCAGATGACGAACCGGTTATTGGGCTGGTAGCCTTAGACGTGTTTAGCAACTCGAATCTTGTGTATTCATTGTGCAGTACAAGTACTTCCACATCAACAAATCCGGATTGTACTGTTCCTAAGTTGTCAATGACGATGTTAAGATTAATTTCAACACCAACAACACCATCGGTAACATACAGGCTTTCTGGTTTGTTGAAGCCTATAATTGGATAGTTAGATGAGAACATCTTGTACAGCGACTCGTTTACAGAATCTGGATATGAAACGGAAATATCAGACACTGCCAGATCTATGTTTACAGCTCTACCTGATGCTGCATTTGCTACAGGCATGGCCGATAGTACAAATAGCGCAACTAGGAGGGGAGCGACTATTCGTTTCATTGGCCTCAGTCATGCACAATAATCCAAAGATTATGACTCCTTCGCTACTCTTCTTCTAAATTTAATTTGGCAGATTCAAGTTTAAGTTCCAATTTCTTTTGTTTTGCCCTAGCAGCAAAATAAACCGTGAAGGACGGCACCAAAACCATACTGAAGCACCCGATAACCGCAGCAAGCGCCCACAAGAATTCCGTAGCGGTATCAACCTCAAATCTCTCAACCGAGGTTAGCTCCTCGTTCACTTGTGCTAGATTGATTGATGGACTCACGGTTCTATTACCGTCCTCCTCAACTGTTATTCTCACCAGACTCGAGTTAAACTCATTAAACATTATTTCACTTGATTTTTCTCTTGCTTCTTCTAGAGAATCTGCGTAAACTGAACCTTTACCTCGGATTGCTGGATCTGGGTTCGTCAAAGCAATAATTTCAGTTACTTCACCAGTTGAGTTTACTTTGTGTTCATTCTTTTTCCTACAAGATTCTGAACATGAAAAATCATCTGCATCATCGTCTCCAAGGTCTGGATGGCTATACAATCCAGCGGTATTAGAGATGGCTAAAGTTGAATCGGCTGATAAAGATACAGCGGTTAAATTAACCCATGTAAGATTCATTGGGTTCAGCGTAGCATCCCATGTCCATGTTGTTGTGTTAGAATCAACATCGTAGTATTTACGAGGTTCTTCTAAAGATATGGATTCTTCTGTCGCAGTTGAATTGTAAATGTAGACCTCAGTGTCGATTGTTGCGCCGTAAACAGCATATGCTAGCAAGAAAATCAATGTCAGACCCATGCCGATTAGCGTACGAAGTAAATTCGGGTTTTGTGCTAAAGCCTTGCGCATATTCACCCCGAAGAATGTTGCCTTCATCAAGTCTTGTATACTTGGCACGCAGTGTCCTCTTTGGAACCCGAAAAATATCTATTTACAACAGTGGCCTTGATATAGGGGAGTAAGGTCGGCAAGTTGCTTGGTGTTACGATGACGACGTTTTACGATGTCCCGGCTGACCTACTAAATGCAGCTTTAGCTGAAAAATTGTCTGAAGTTGATGCAATTTCCCGTCCTCAGTGGGCTGATTTTGTAAAAACCGGAGTACACAGAGAACGCCCTCCAACCCAAGAGAACTGGTGGGAGATGCGCTGTGCTGCCCTGCTTCGTAAAATTGGAAGAGAGGGTCCTATTGGTGTAAATTCTCTAGCTCAAGCTTACGGTGGAAAGAAGGACAAGGGCTCCAATCCACATGCACCAGCGATGGCAAGTCGCCATGTTATCAGAACCGCATTGCAACAACTCAGCGACGCTGGGTTGGTTGAAATGAAGGAAACAAAAACAGTACAATCTGTAGATGGTGATCAAAAATTATACGCTGGCAGGACAATAACTTCAGCCGGCCACAAGCTACTTGACGAAGTCGCACATTCTGTACGTGGTGCTGCTGAAGAAGCATACCCTGGTTTGTCTAAGTATTGATGGAAGTGGAATTGGTGTCAACTATGTCTCAACCTCAAGATGATGAACTGGCCCAATTGCGTGCTCAGCGCATGGCACAGATTCAGTCCCAGATTGAGGAACAAGCAGCTGCACAAGCTGACGCCCAAATAGAAGAAGAGGCTAAACTTGCTGCAATCGCACAACTAGACTCCGCAATGAAGTCTGTGTTGACTCCAGACGCTAGATCTAGGCTTGCAAGTTTGAATCTAGTAAACCCCGAATTAACCACACGCGTAAAAACACATTTAGCAACTCTCGCTAAAGAAAACAGAATTGCAATTCCTGTTAACGATGATCAACTAAAAAAGATACTCGCAGGTTTGTCTGAAAGTAAAAGAGAAACCAAAATTCGAAGAATTTGAGGTGAAATAATGTCACGAAACAAGCCAGCAGCAAAGAAAATCAGATTACTCAAGGCAGGTAAACAAAACAGACGTGTTCCTGTTTGGGTTATGCTAAAGACTTCGAGAAATACAGTATCTCATCCAAAACGTCACAACTGGAGACGTAGTAAATTACAGAGGTGAATTTTATGGCACGTGCAGCAGTAAGTGAGTTGGTAGTCCCACTAAGGAACGCTTGGAACATTACAAGGTACAAGAGAGCACCTAGAGCGGTTCAGATTATCAAAAATGAGGTTGTTAAGCATCTCAAAGTTCGAGAGGATGAGGAAGTTTGGATAGACCCTGCTGTCAATGAGAAAATCTGGGAACGTGGGATAGAGAACCCCCCGAGAAAGATTAGATTGCAAATTACTCGTCACGACGAGCCTGACATACCTATCGAAGTCAAACTCATGGAGGAGTGAAAATGGGTAACATTCGACCAACATTCATTAAATTAAGAGCAATCATCCTTTGCGAAGAACACGGAGAAAAGTTCACAGATGACTTTGACCACAATAAGAAAATGGTCGAAAAATTAACCGATGTTGAGTCAAAGAAATTGCGTAACTGGATCGCTGGTTACGTTACAAGATACCGACAGCGAAGAACGGACTGAGGTATATTGAATGCCGCTCAGGGTAGCCTGGGATAGAACTCCTGTCAGCGTCCACGCTAGTAAAGATGAATTAACTAGGCTTATTCATCACTTAAGAGAAAATCATAATTTTCGAAAGCACTCAATCATCATGCCGGATAGAGAAAATGAAGAAGAGGCGGTAGTCTTTCTCTATGCGCCTTGCGACCCTAGGTGGCTTGTGGGGGATTTCTGATGGGGGACAGAATGGATGTGCCATTGCCTGTCTCAAATTATGAACTCAATATAGTCCTAGTTGGAATCAACCATCCTGGAAATCTTGGTGCTGTATGCAGAACCATGCTAAATCACGGTTACAACAAACTAACTTTGGTCAATCCAAATTGCTCGCCAGATGATGAAGAGGCAAGGAATCGTGCAAAACACTCCGGAATTATACTCGACACATGTGAAATTCACGAAACATTGGATAGTGCGGTCAAAGATTCATCCCTAGTAATTGGGACAAGTGGAAAAAGAGAAGTTGGGTCTAAAATACTGAAGCGCCATTTTCTATTACCTTGGGAGTTTGCTGAAAAGATTAGAGAATACAATGGACAAATATCTTTGATTTTTGGTGAGGAAGGAAAAGGCTTGTCTACAGATGACCTTGATAGCTGCGACTTTTTACTTACATTGCCAACTTGGGAGGGATATCCAATTGCTAATCTATCGCAAGCTGTCGGGCACTGTGTATACGAATTGCATCGAGACCGCGTCATGAATGGACAACAAGTCAAGGGCGTAAGCAAGGAAAGGTCTCTCTCACCTGAACTCAGGAAAATACTGAAGCAATCAATTACTGAATTTTGTGCATCACTTGATAGTGATAAAAAAGAATTAATCACCGATGTTTATGATAGAGTTATACTTCGTGGTCTTCCTATTGACGCTGAGGCTGAAAGAATGATTGGATCATTTGTTCAAGCTACTACTGCTCTTCAAAAGCAGTCAGGAAATGAACAATGGCGACGAGAAAGAAGAAAACGAGTCAACCCAGATAATTAATCGTTAATGGGCTAATATTTGTGCTGCTTCTGGAATTACAACAAAGATCCATTGTTCATGAATAGTTCTGACATGTTGCACTGTTTGCGCCATGCTCTCTTACAGTGACACTTTCAACCCAGCATCTACTACCATACAGTTCTTCAATCAAATTTCTAGAATAGTCCATCGCCATTTTGGCGAACATTTCTGTTCCAGTCCCTTCGACAATTACCATGTCGATTGTATCACTTTCCTGTAGTGATTGAAATGAAGGTAACATAGGATCATCTTCAGCGACCAATGTTTTGTGATCGAAGTTACTTCTCAACCAAGTTTCCAACTGTTTAAGATTTCCAAAGTCAACGACCCAATTGCGTTCATCCAACTCATTTGCACCAAACACAAACTCAAATTCCAGAGAATACCCATGTATGAATTTACAGTGACTATCAGCACGCCATTGTCTAAATGCAGCCGACAAACCTCTTTCGTGGCCGTATGTTTTTGAGGAGTAGAATTTGTTCATTTTAATCACCTTTGAAATCTAAGCAAACGGAGTTAATGCAATACCTTGGTCCACGCGCCTCATGAAATAGGTGTCCAAGATGAGAATCACACTTTGAACATCTAACTTCGATTCTAATCATTCCATGCGATCTATCCTCAACTTGGGTTATTTTTGCATTTTCATGTTCTTGGCTAAACGCAGGCCAACCGCAACCAGAATCGAATT
>NZLM01000045.1 GCA_002694245.1 Methanobacteriota archaeon | reverse complement strand
TCACCATGGTCTCGTGCCATTTTCACTCCTCCAAGATATTGATGCCGTAGTTCTCAACAAACCAAGCTCTGGCATCATCAGCATTGGTTCTGTGGCTCATAGCGACCTTAGCACTTCGACGTCGGCGACGACTTACACGGTGACCTGGTCTCTCTAACACGACGTTAATGTCCATGCCAAAGATTCCGATGTCCGGGTCGTACTTTTGATCGGGGAAATCTGTGTAATCTGGTATACCGAATGATAGGTTACCTGTTCTGTCAAAATTCCAAGAAGGTATTGTGTTCTCTCTAACCCAAAATGCGTCCTTCAAGAACTTCTTGATTTGGTCTTGGTTTCTGATGGTAGCCTTACATCCAATCGGGAATCCTACTCTTACCTTCAAATCGCGGTTCTGTTGCTTTCCTAGAGTTCTGATTGGTGTCACGCCTGTAACTAATTCCAGAACTTTCTCAGCGTTAGATAGACGGTCTCCGCCCTCTCCAACACCGATGTTAACGACAACCTTGGTTATCTGTGGAACACTCATTGGGTTTGCTGATTCGCTCACTGGCTCACCTCCACACCTGGTAGTGCGCAATCACCTACGGTGAACACGTTAGAGGTAACAGTACCAAAGCCTTCGAACTCAACTTCGTTTGGCATACTTGAGCGCTTTACAATGTAGTTTGTGACATCTGCAAGTTTTCCAACGTGAGCACCACCGATTAACATGCACCTTGTTCCTTCACCGAACTTAATGTGCTCGATGACCTCTTGCTCTGGCAAGGATATCTTCAATGAGTCTCCAGTCTTGTGTTCAGAGGCGTCATCAACTAGGATATTTCTTCCGTCGTGAAGGTGAATTTGTGTCTGGCCACCTTTCACGGTAGACTTTCCTTCAATACGGCATACCTTCCAACTAGCTTCTTCAGCAGAGATTGGTCTGTATCTTAGTCTTCCATTTGTGTCTAGAACACATCGATAGTTATCTTCGCCTAGAGTAAGCACATCCATGATACCTACACCACGGCGGGTATCTTTGACAACACGCCCATCGACCTTAGCAAGGCCGTTGTGTAGAATTGTTCTAACTTCACGAGTGGAACGGGCAAGACCAATTACATCTCTAATTACGATGTTGATAGGCATACATCTCTCAATACTGTGTGCACCTGCTCTTGGGCGAGTTACCCAAACTGTTGTCTTTCGAGGAAGTGGCCAACTTCTTGGAATTGCCAATCTCTTCAAGTGACTGCTGCTACCCATAATATTCAACTCCTATCTGCGGTCAAAGATTGCATTCGCAATTTGTCTGTTTCGTCAAGTTTTGTGACGACTACATTTGAGGCGTGGACCGGTACAGCCTCTTCTCTGTTGTCTGACTTGGTCGCTGTTGCACCTTCAATGAAGATACGACCAGTATTGGATTCTACATTCAGGACTTTACCCGATAATGGATCTGCGTTTCTTTTTCCGCCAACTCTCTTTCCGCCGTGGGCGTAATCGCCACGCACTACTCTTACTGTGTCCCCTACTCTAATTGTTACAGAGCGAAGGCCTGCTAGTCTAGCATCTGGCTTATCGAGTTGTAAGCGGGCACGCACACGCTTTCTCTTAACGTGCATTGGAGCGTTTGCTTGCGCTTTTCGCTGCTTTCCTGGTTTGCTACTTTTTACCATTTCAAAACACCTCATACAATTTGCTTTGCTGTTGCAGCAATACGTGGCCAGCGCTCTGCTGCCTCGCGAGAAACTGGACCTTTGATATCAGACCCTTGAACATCGCCTTTTTCATTGGTAATGACACAAGCGTTGTCTTCGAATTGGACCCATGTTCCGTCAACTCTACGGAAAGGACGGCGCTGGCGGATTACTACAGCGTTGAACATTTGCCTTCTGGTATCTGGTGTACCCCTCTTTACAGAGACTTTGATCAAATCACCAACACCTGCTGATGGATATCTTCTCATGGTTCCACCAAGCTTGCGGACATTGATCAACTGAGCAATCTTTGCTCCAGTGTTGTCTGCAACTTGCAATCTTGCCATGGTCGGCAGACCACGGGTTTGTTTACCGGCTATTCCACGCATCAGGCTTCACCACCATTGTTTTCAATGACACAGAATGAAACAGTCTTGGATAGCGGTCTGCACTCCATAATTTTCACTCTGTCTCCAACTTCTACACCACCAATGCAGTTTGGTAGATGAGCAGATAGAGCGCTTGTTCGCTTCTCATATCTCTCGTACTTCTGCATGTACCTAACGTTGTCACGCTCGACGACAATCGTACCTTGCATTCCTACATTTGCAACTGTTCCTTCTAGAACCTGTCCACGAAGGCGCAGGGACCCATAGAACGGGCAGTTTTCATCTCCATCCCACTCACCGGTAGGGGGTTTCACATCAACTCCGATGTCTCGCATCGTAATCACTCACTCCTTATTTTGCGGTATATTCTGTCTTCGGAACGCTGCCGCACCAGCTTTCCGACGATGGTAGCATCACTGCCACCAATATTGAATTCGATTGAACTCTTGCCAAAAATAACCTGCTTGTTATTTTCTAGCAGAGTGATGGTTTCTCTTGTTTCATCAATTACTAATCCACTTCGGCCGATCAGGGATTCGTCATTTGACGAAGTGATGACAAGTTCACGGGCTATCCAGGATTGATTTTGTACGCTAACCATCTTATCGCACCTCCACATTAAATCCGTTGTTAGAAAGAACTGCTGCTGCCTTCTTTTTGTGATCGCCTTGCAGTTCTATGACACGCCCTTTTACTGTTCCACCAGCAGCACATCTGTTCTTCAGTAGTTTAGCCAGTTGATTGATGTCGATAGCGGAATCATCGATTCCTTCGACCTTTGTGACTATCTTTCCGTATCTCCTTCGGTCAGTGCTGATAGTAGCCTTCTGCTGCTCTTTTGCGATTTCTTGACAGATGCATAACTCATCTGGGAGTCCACACACATTGCAGATTGCAGCCATTCTCATTCACCTCCTAAAATACTAGATTTGATATTCACTCTGATGCCATTTTGGTCTTGATTCTTGCAATTGAGCGGCGGCATGCCTTGAAAGCGCCCATGTTAGATGGAGTACCACCAAGTGCTTGCTCAGCACGCAGTTGTAGCAATTCTTCCTGTAGCTCTTTCAAGCGGTCTTGTAGTGCCTCAGCACTCATTGAAGCGATTTCTCTGTTTGATACATGTGTCACTCAGACCCCTCCTCTTCAGCTTGGCTTTCCTCTCCAGCTTCCTCAGCGTTCATTCTAAGTTGCTCTTCGGAAAAGATTGAGATCTCGTGAGGTAGTTTTGTACCCTTTCGCATAATTGCTACAGTTACTCCAATTGTTCCCAATTTCTTGATACATACGGAGTAGCCTACATCCATGTGTTCTAGAGCAGTTTCACCGCAGTACTTTACGTGGCCACGAATGAACTTCTGAGTTCGGTTTCTACTACCTGTTAGTTTACCTGCAAGGGTGATTATGACACCACGAGCACCTGCTTCCATTATGTTCAATGCAGCGGAATGTCCTGCTCTTCGATAATACCAACCTCTCTCCATTGCGCTAGCAATTTTTTCTGCCATTACCTGAGCATTTAATGCTGGGTCCTCGACTTCATCGACTTTTAGTTTAGGATTCTCGATGCTAAATCTCTCATCAAGTTGCTTCTGTAAATCGTTGATAATCTTACCTTTTCTTCCAATAACCATACCAGGTCTTTCAGCCTTGACTATAACTTCTGTTCCAGCTGGAGTTCTGCGGATATCTAATCCTCCGAAACCTGCTTTCTTGGTGTTGTCCATCAAGAACTCCTTGACCAAATGGCGCTCAACGTTGCGGTCGATTATTCGCCTTAGTGTACTCTTATTATCGCTCATGATATTCACCTCAGAAGTCGTCCTCCAACTCGTCTTCAGAACCGCTGAAGTCTTCTAGGAAAATTTCCAGGTTAACTCTGTAGTGGTTCTTTGGGGATGCACGTCCACGAGCACGTGGAGTCCATCCTCTCTTGATTGTGCCACGGTGTGCAGCACAGTGAGTAATTACCATCTCCTCCGGATCGATGTCTTCGTACTGGTGTCTTGCATTCTCCATGCAACTTTCCAGTAGCTTGATCATGGTTCTGCTAGCCTTGACAGGGTATCTACCTGGACCAACTCCACCTTTGCGGTGACCTACCATGGATGGCCCTGATCGCTTTCTCCTCTTGTTACCAGAACCTAGTCTAAACGGAACCGCAACAGCCTTCTTTCTGATGTCTGGCCTATCGCTGTCGATTTTCAGGACGTTGTTTAGGAATGTAATCGCTTCACCAGCGGTTTGATGCTTAATTGCTCGAGCAATTTCAAAACAGTGCTTGACATGAACATCTACTTCTACAGCTCGAGCAGTTGCAAGCCTGCTACCCTGTAGAAGCTGCGTATATCCCTTCTGAGGGAGTTCTTTACGCTTGGATCTGCGGTCCATTTCTGATTTCTTCCAACCCATTTTTTACACCTCACTTCAATGCCACGTGTGATGAAGAGCGGGTCGCACCAACACCCGGTCCAGAGTGGGTAACACTCTTACGGGTCAATGCGAACTCTCCGAGATAGTGACCTATCATCTCTGGTTTTACATCTATTTCAACGAAGTTTTGTCCGTTGTGAACTGCGATTCTCTTTCCTACGAACTCTGGTAGAATTGGCACATCACGTCGGTGTGTGCGAACTGTGCGTCCGGTAGAGCGGCGCATGCGGTCAATGAAATGCTCATTTTCTTTGGATAGACCACGAGCGATTGACCTTCTTGCACGAGCGGTTAGCAGAGTNATTACTGATGGTGCTGAAGGATCCTCTTCGGAAGGCCATAGNGGCATTGCCTTGAGTTCTTCAACTTCATATCCTCTGTAAGTAAATTCTTTCTTCTTACGTCCTGTTACTGTTGAGCGCTTNTTGCGAGCTTTTCTTCGGCTCGCCTTTGGTGTCATGAATGACTTCTTCTTCTTTGCCATGTTATCTCACCTCAAATTTTCTTACCGCGNCCTCTACCTGTGCGGCTTGGTGCAATGTTACCCACCTTTGCACCAGGTGGTGTTCCTCNAGCAACTGAGCTTGGTCCGTGAACTGCCTGATGGTTTCCACCACCATGCGGGTGGTCCACAGGGTTCATTGCTACACCACTGACNTGTGGGTACAACTTACCACGAGCTTTTGCCTTGTAGTGTGCTGCACCTGCGGTACGTAGTGGCATTTCACCACGACCATGTCCAGCTAGAACTCCAATAGTTGCTCTACAATTACCAGCCATATCTTTCGATACACCGGATGGAAGCCTTACTCTTACTCTACCGCCCTCAAGATGAGCCTCGATTACTGCAGAGTTTCCTGCTGTTCTTGCGATTTTACCTCCATCNCCTGGTCTGAGTTCAAGATTGTTGATCGCAGTACCTTCTGGTATGTTTGAAATTGGAGTAATATTCCCAGGCCTCATTGCAACGTTGTCTCCGATTGCTACAGTAGAACCGATTGAAATTCCTTCAGTGGCAACTACGAGGTTTGTTTTACCNTCTGGTANTTTGACTCTTGCTAGTGGTGCTGTGTGGACTGGACTGTGAATCAGTTCAGTAACTTCACCCACTACATCTTTGTCACGCGGCATTGTGTTTGCACCGGGGAATCTGTGGCTAGCCACACGNTAGCGTGGTGAACTTCCTTTTCGTTGTGAACGTGTTCTCTTACCCATATNATCACCTCATCAGAATGCGCCTAATCGCATTGCAGCCTCATCNGCAAAGTAGCCCTCTGCAAGTTTTACACTTGCTAGCTTTCCATTCTTCGTGTTTCGAACGTTTACTTTTGCAACTTCAGCGTCNAACAGTATTTCNACAGCTGATGCAATTTCTGCCTTTGTTGCGCTTCTGCGAACGATGAATTCTAATCGGTTTCCTGAGGTTCTTGCTTCCATAGCCTTCTCAGTGATCCACGGCATCATAATAATATCATACGGATTTACCATTCATCACACCTCCTCAATTGAGAGCCTCCACAGCTGCTGCAGTGAATACAGTCAAGCGNCCCATATCTCCACCCGGAGCTAAGTCTTCAGCGGATAGGTCCTTAGCAGCAACAACATCTACACCCGGTAGGTTTCTAGCCGCTTTTGCCAGGCCGTCTTTGTTGGCTACAACCAGCAATACTGACTTTGGAGTTTTGTGTACGCGACCTCGCATAGTGGCTTTTCCAGCCCTGATTTTGCGACCATCTCTTGCTCTCTTCAAGTCAGCACCTAGTCCAAGTGCCTCAAAAATTGCGGAAACCTTGCGGGTTCCTCCTGACAGATTGAATGCCTCTATGTCGATCTTTTCTCCGTTTTCAGAGTAATCTCCCAAAACGATGGGCAGAGATGATATCTCTTCTGCAAATTTGTGGCCTCTTNCAGATACCATTGCAACATCAGTTGTCGCTGCAAGAGCAGAGTTTCTAGCAAGTCTTCTCTCATTGCGGTTTAGTTTTCTGGACCAGTCTTTCTCAACCTTTGGTCCATGAGCACGACGGCCGCCTAATGTGTGTGGGTTTTGAGCAGCTCTTCGCTGTCCGGTTCTTCTCATGATTCTCGAGACACCTCTTCCCTTACCCCACCATTCGACTGAATGTTTCATACCGCTCATTGGATTCTTTTTGCCACCGTGTACGTTTGATCCGTACGGCTGCCTTCTGTTAGCNCTAGCACTAGCAACCGCTAGTTTGACCAAATCCTTGCGAATTTCAGTGTTGAAAGAGTCAGGCAATGATACCTTCTTGCCCAACTCGACATCGATGTCATAGACNTCTTGNAGCCTTCCTGCATCGAGTTCATCCTGTTCGATGTTGTTGATGATGTTGTATAGTGCTACCTTCATCTTCAGACCCCCTGCTTGCTGGATGTACTTACGTATGTGATTTCGTAAGGATGCTCTGGCTTGTCTGATCCTCTNGTAGCATCTCTAAATCTTACCANTCTCTTNGCAGGACCTGGTANACTTCCTTTGACTAATACATANTCTGANTTAACTTCACCATAATGAAGGAATCCTCCAGATGGAGTGATTGCTTTCTCTTCTGCTGAAGCGATTGACAGGATTCTCTTGTTGTACTCTGTACGCTGGTGGTAACCAGTCTGACCACCCTGTCTGATTGTCTTTCTGACATACCCAGTACCAAAGTCACCCATGTTTCCATGTTGACGTCGCTTCTTAGAGTTCTTGTGAGATTGTAGTTTACCACCGAATCTTCGTATAACACCCTGCCATCCGTATCCTTTTGTGACACCTATAGCGTCGACATAGACTCCTTCATCAAAGACATCGTTAATTGATAGTTCTTGACCAAGGTGTTCCTTTGCCCATTCCAACTTAGCGGAGTTATCTCCTCCCACTAGACCCAACTCCATTACTTCTGGTGTTTTTGATGGTGTTCCTGTGATTGAATGTGGTTGTGTTGCTGCGATTATTCTTACCTCAACAAGATCTGCTTCTGCTAGAGCATCAAAGTGCTTGTCAGAATCATGAACCTTCAGAGCGTTGTTGTGAAGTCTGCGGAATAATTGTGGGAATGCTTCAGATACTTGCTCAGCATTGACCCATGCCTCTCCAGCAGCTTGCTTACCGTATGGTGTCATCTTGTATCCACGTACACCGAGAACACGCATTTTTGGCACTTCTACTACTGTTACGGGAATTCTAATTTCCTGTCCAGCGCTGTTTGATCTGGGGTTAAGATCACGAGCCATTACATGGGTCATGCCAGCTTTCCAGCCGGCGAATCCCTGTACACGGACCTCGCTCGCATCGGTTTCTGGCCACGATTTTACGTGTCCAAAGTGGCGTGCTGACCGCTTTCGCGGGCTAAACGCCATACTACCACGTCTTGGGTGACTTCTCTTTGCCATATGTTCGGCCTCCTATGTTTTGTTACTCTGAATTGGCCCCCCGATAAGGGGCGTACAGAGGCTTTCCAGGCTAGGGAGTTGCCGTGACACCGGCTCTCAGTCCACGATTGGGACCGTGAGTGATGGGGTGCTGTGCATTGCCCACAGTGTCTGGCCACTCGCCTTTCGAGCACTCTGCCGACTTACCTTTCCTATATGAGTGGTTCGGTTAAGAACGATGTATAGGGACGCTGAGATATGCTTCTGATAAATGACTAATTATGTCATCTGAGATTAAATAATTTCTAACAACTAAAAATGCAAATCCTCTTGAATCACTGCCTTCTAAATATCTACATGGGCAAGGTTTTGCATCATCCCAACTTGAAGGATGGTGTGGAGGCTAGAGCCTACCAACTGGTTGCTGCTAAACAAGCAATCTCTGGCTCAACGTTGTTAGTGATGCCAACCGGATTGGGCAAAACCGCTGTTCAATGGATGGCAATGGCTGAATTTCTAGACAAGCCCGGGAAAATTGTGCTCGTAGCTCCCACAACAGGTCTAGTGGCTCAACAAGCAAAGATGGCAAAACAGTTTGTAAACGTAAATGAAAACAAAATTATTGTTTTGACAGGGAACACAAAAATTCCTCAACGAGCGAAAATGTGGAAAGATGCAAAAATTGTGATTGCAACTCCGCATGTCATTAGAAACGATGCTAGAAATGGAAGAATTCTATTATCGGATATTGACCTATTGATCGTGGATGAAGCACATCACGCTACGGGCTCGAATTCTGTAGCGCAGTTAGGAGACATGTATCTAGAAGCTTCCAGTAGTGCCATGGTATTAGCAGCAACAGCTTCGCCTGGCGTAAAACCAAACAGGGTTATGGAGGTCGTAACCAGACTAGGGATAGAAAGGCTGCATGTAACAAAAAGAGAGGAGGATCTAGTACAACCCTATGTGACTGCTATGGAAATTACAAAACATGAGATTATACTACCTCAAAACTTGCTTGAAATCATCAGACCACTAAGGATTCTTGAGGCGGAAGAGGCCGAATTCCTCTCGAGAAACGGGTTCCTGATCAAAACAGGTAGAATCTCTACTGCTGCTCTAGAAGAAGCACAGCGTCGCGCAAGCGCCGCTATTGGTAGAGGCGACCCTCGTGGCTATGACGCTGCAAAAAGAGTAGGTGACCTCAGACGTCTACACAGATTATTGGATTTGCTGGATACGCAGGGATTGCGATGTGCAATAAAATATCTCGACAGGGCACTGCTAGAAAAAGACAGGAAGACAAAGAGGTTTCTATCTCGGCCTTCTGTTGCAGACTTCATGCGGTCACATTCAGGCACTGAAGAACTACATCCAAAACCATCCAAAGTCTTACAATTAGTAAAGGATGGACTTCAAGATGGTGGAAAAGTAATCGTATTTACCGAATACAGAGATACTGTAGACAATCTAATGGAAATTATGGATCAACTTCCAGAAGTTAAGGCTGGAAGATTTGTTGGTCAAACAACTAAAGGTAGCCAACTTGGAATGAAGCAAAAAGAGCAAATTGAACAATTAGATAGATTTAGAGCAGGTGAAATTAACGTACTTATTGCAACAAGTGTGGGAGAAGAAGGCCTAGACGTTCCTGCTGCTGATAGCGTGATTTTGTACGAACCTGTACCTAGCGCAATAAGGGCTATTCAGAGAAGAGGAAGAACTGCAAGGCAAAAAGATGGAGATGTACACATACTTGTAGCTACTAATACAAGAGACGAGTATGTACAAAGGGCTTCCGTAAAGCGTGAGCAATCGATGTATAGGACATTAGATATGTTACAAAAACAATCTAGGCTACCTAGAAGGGAGGCACCAAAATCCGATGTTTTACAGCGCTTTACGGTAGGCAATTCGTCTGCTGAGGATTTCATTTCAGAAGAAGAAAAGCGACTTCATGTAGAAAAGCCTCAGCCAATCAGCGAGGCAAAAATCGATAAAAAGCGCGTGGAAAATGTACCTGNATTAAGTAATCGACCGAAGTCTCAAAAATCTCTTGCTGATTTCGCCNCTAGCAATGAATCAAAGCATGATAATTGGTGGAAACCTGTNCTTGACGGCACTACAACAATACGCAGAGAAATTGAAAACGCAGCATCTGNAGCTGCNAAGAGTGAGGTGAATAGGATCGCCCCTCAAAATTCCAAAGAAGTGCTGATCACTATTGACCACAGAGAAGCAAACTCAACTCTTCCTGCAATGTTAAAATTACACGGACATGATGTGAGTTTAGAGCATTTGAAAATAGGTGATGTTAGGATATCTGATAGGATATTGATTGAAAGAAAAACCGCCAGAGACTTAGTTGATTCATTGATTGATGGAAGATTAGTTCGACAAGCAAAGAAGCTTAGCTCTGCTGTTGAAAAACCGCTTCTAATTATTGAATCTCTAGAAACTGAAAGGGTTCACCCAAATGCAATCCATGGAGCTATGGCATGGATTACGCTTGACCTAGGTTTACCAGTTATTATGACTGGCTCACCTGAACAAACTGCAAGATTCATATCGATTGCTGCAAAAAGAGAGTCAAGGATGCTCAACCTTGTTATCACAAGAAACAATAATCTGAACAGAGATTTAGAAAAATCTGCTATCGATGCAGCAGCTGCCGAGGTTATGGCAATTCAAAGTGGTGAATTAAGCAATAGCAAACTATCAGAAAAATGGAATGATGAAGTAATGGCATCTAGAATTAGAATTTTATCAGAATTGCCAGGAATAGGTATGATCACTGCAAAGAAAATAATGGCTGTAGTTAAGGATATTATGGGACTGTGTACCATTTCAGAGTACGATTTAGCGCAGATAGACGGAGTTTCTTCCATACAAGCGAGAGACTTGTACAAATTTCTGCACGGCTGATTAAGAGCCAATTATCATAGCACGTGTACGTAACTGTGCGAAACGGTCAGGGAAATGACCTAGAGCAAATGCAATGATTTCTGTCAGGTTTACAACGGGTATGTTGGTATCTTTATTTGCAACTCTTCCTGCCTTTCCTTGATATGAGTCGAGATTGGAATGTGATTGAGTACACGCACTAACTAAAACTTGAGCTCCTGCTCTTTTAGCGTCGTTCAGCACTCTCGCTGTCATTTTCATAACTGAATCACCAAGTGAAAGTAATGACGGGTTACCTACACTCGAGGTTTTTGACTTGTATTCAATCGGTGTTCCGCCTAGTGCAGTGATTAATCTCTCCATGTATTTTGGATTCCATGGGTCATCTTCGCCACAGGCACCTTGTCTTTGCATGTGTGGGCCATAATAGCAAGCAATATTCATGTTAAGCTCATTTACAACTGCGGCTTCTACTTTCTCTAATCCGATCTCATCAACTAGAACATGTAACAAATGGCTGGAGGAGATATCTCCTGACAAAGTCATTCCAGTTGTCTTTTCAACTACTCTGTTAGCGTCTGCTAATGCAATCGGGTCTTTTCTGAAGGTGTCCAATGTTTCGTGGAGAATACCTTGAGAAGAAGCACAAGCTGTGATTATATCATGACCGTTTTTTTCGGCTAGGGCAATGTTTCGAGCATTCAATGCAAGTTGCAAATCTCTGTTTCCTTGCTTGATGATGTTACCACCATCACTGTTGTATCCAATTATCTCAATCAATTCAATACCAAGTGTCTTGCACAAAGGTTGGATTGTGTCTTCAACCTCTGCAGATGACTGTCTAGCAACATTACCTGGGTAATATGAATACTTGACCATATTATCAACTCAAAATCTGCCGTCCAATTCGTTGAATATAGCAACAACTTCGTGATGATTGTTCACTTTTCCATTGAACATGTTTGGAATTTTACCAATACCTGCTGGTGGTACTAACATACCTTGGAACCCACGCATTATAGGGCCTCCGTTTCTTGTGAATCCAAGCATCATTCTCAAGGATACACCGTTCAATAGGTTTGAACCAAGTCCTAATGGTCCTAATACGGAGCGATAAAGTGTGGTTTCGTTTACGTTTCCTGACAATTTCACAGAGCGAGAGTAGTTTTTCACTAGCCTTCCGCTCTTTCCTGTGAATTTGTATTCAGAGAGTAGCCTTGATCTTGCAGAGTAAAGGGAGTCGGCTGCTTGTGAGCCATCAATACCGTGCCTCTGAATAGATGAAATGTCAGCTTCATCCCAGATTCCTCCTTTTCCTTGCATCAAGTCGAACATTTGTTTGACATGTCTTTTACCAGAACGAGGATCCTGGCTTCTAACCCACCTCTGCAATGCGATACCCGGCCCCTCATAACCTTCGTCAACGTCGTATGTATCAGACATTGAGTTGATTAGTTGTAGAGAGCCCACGTCAGCAAGAGTGTGGAGATTAGTAGCTTCTGCAGGCGTCATAACACCCATTGCGGAACCGTTAGCAAGACTCTCACCTTGTCTTGGATCTGCCTCCATCCAAGGTTTTGACTTGACTCTTGCAGCCTCATAGCGATCATAAGAAACCATGAGATCTTTCAGAACCTCGTAGCCTGGAACCGGCTCAATGGTTAATGTGTCACCATCGGATACTAAGTCTGATATCATTGTAGTATCCGCGGGAAGAATTCTTCCATTTGCTTTTACACCAGTCAGTGGGTTATGTCCTGCAATTCCACCACATCGGAAAGTTAGTGACCCATCAAGGTCTCTTTTTATGGCTGTAAGTGAATCTTCTATTGTTGCATGACCTGGAAGTGCAACTGCGATTGTATCATAGCCTGATTCTGCTAGTGCAGGGTTGTACCTGAAAATCTTCATGGTGACTGAGATTACTTCTCTTGTGATGTCTGGAGCGTTGTAATCACTGTCTAAATCATCCTCTTCATCTCCAACTCCGTATGCGATCATTGCTTCAAGTAGGTCTTCTTCAAACACACCTGTTGAGTTTACACAGGCTATTCTTGGAAGTACTTCATCGACCCACTCTAACCATGGGGTCTCATAATCAACATCGCAGAGTTGTATCTTCAGTATTTCTGTAGCCCCAAGAGCTTTGAATTTGTCATCCCAATCAGTTCCAGCTTTGCAGAACTCATCATAGGAAGAGTCACCAATAGCACACACAGAGTGATGAACGCCCTTCAAAGAGGGGTTGTTTGCGTTGGTGGAATTCCATAGGTTTTCGGCGTTATCGGGCATTTCACCCTCTCCCCATGTTGATGTGATTATCAGTATTCTCTTGTGGTTAGAGAATTGAGATTCGTCATATCCATCCATGTCTATGACTTGTGGTTCTAAGCCGTATGCAACCGCTTTCTTTGCCGTCTTTTCAGCTAATTCTGCTGCGTTCCCGGTTTGTGAGCCGAAGAAAATTGCAAGGCTTCTATCACCTGACATCAAATCCCCTAAAACACCAGTGTCTGCTCCTGTGTCAGCCACTGCTGCCGGTGGAGCAACTGCCATTTCTGCTGCTGGTGCTACCTCTGCAACGACTTCTACAGCACCTGCTTCATATTCGAACTTGATAATTTCAACAGGACATGCATCTGCTGCTTCTTCGATCAGTTCTGAGTACTCTGCTCTGAACTCTGCTTTTATCGCCGACAGACCGGTGTTTCTGTCGAAACCGCCGTCCTCTCTGACATCTGCTTTAATGTGACTTGTGTCATCGGTTACCTCGAAAACCTCTGGCAAAATGTCTTGACATGCATCGCATGTAATACAATCTTCCTCAATCCATACTTTTGCGACTGTTGGCATGAGTTCACCCATCGCTCTCGCCGAGCAATTTATGGCACTAGGATGTAGTCTTTGAAGGTTCGTGCCTCTCCCTTTAGGGAGAGGCGGATAAATGATTAAACCGAGTAAGCCAAATCACATGTGGAAGTCGTCCATTCCACCCATCATATCTTCTCCAGATACACCCTTTGAGGAAATGACATCATCGATTCTCAGAATCATAATTGCAGTTTCGGTAGCGGATTGAATGGCTTGCTCAACAACTCTTTGAGGCTCAAGAACATTCGCAGCCCTCATGTCCATTACTCCACCCTCCTCAACATTAATTCCAGAGAATGCCTTGCCATCAGCATGTGACTTTCTCAGTTCAATAATTGTGTTGACCGGGTCGAGACCTGCATTTTCTGCTAATGTTCGAGGTATAATTTCCAAAGCACTTGCAAATGCTTCGATTGCCATCTGTTCTCTGCCACCAACAGATTCAGCATAGGACCTCAAATCTCTTGAAAGAGCAGCTAGAACAGAGCCTCCACCAGTCAGCACTGCGCCGTCTTCCCAGGCAACAGACACTACACCAACAGCATCGTCGAATGCCCTCCTAATCTCATCGACTACGTGCTCAGTACCGCCTCTTAGAAGGACAGATACAGATTTTGCTTCTGGACATCCGGTGATGAATGTCATATCCGACTCACCAATTTTTCTCTCTTCAACCTTGGCTGCTTCTCCTAAGTCTGCAGATGTTAGATCGTCAATGTTGGTGACTATTCTGCCACCAGTGGCCTTGGATAGAGCCTCCATATCGCTCTTTTTAGCCCTTCTAATTGCGAAAATACCGGATTTTGACATGTAATGTTGTGCTAGGTCGTCAATTCCTTTTTGACAAATGATTACATTAGCCCCACTGGATTCGATTTTTTCTACGAGTCCCTTGATGTAATTCTCTTCTTCTTCTAAGAAAGAGGCAAGCATAGACGGGTCTGTAATCTGTATCTTTGCGTCAACTTCAGTTTTCTTGACCTCTATTGCGCTGTTAATCAGCGCTATTTTAGCGGCTGATACCGATCTTGGCATTCCAGCGTGAACACGCTCTTTGTCTAGGATTATTCCATCGACAAGGGTGCTGTCCTTGATAGAGCCCCCTTGTCTTTTTTCGACTTTAATGTCTGAAAGATCGACTAATCTTTCTGAGTCCTCAATTGTTCCGACAGAATTTACAGCTCTTACACAAATATCTGCAAGGAATGATTTTACTGCTCCCGCTGATTTACCTGTGAGGGACGTTTTAGCAACCTCCATTAGTACTTCATCGTCATTTTCTGTTGATATTCCGTGAGATTCCAAACTAGCGACGGCTTTTTCTGCTGCAAGTCTGAATCCCTCACAGATGACGGTCGGATGAACATTTTGCTCGATTAAGTCTTCAGACCTTTTGAGTAGTTCTCCCGATAGAACTACGGCTGATGTTGTTCCATCATAGCAGTGCTGTTCTTGTGTTTTTGCTACTTCAATAATCATTTTCGCTGCTGGGTGTTCGATGTCCATTTCTTTCAGAATAGTAGCTCCGTCATTTGTGATAACTACATCGCCCATGCTGTCGACTAGCATTTTGTCCATTCCTTTTGGACCTAGTGTGCTTCTCACAGCATCCGCAACAGCCTTTGCCGCTGCTATGTTATTCGATTGGGCACTGCGTCCACGGGTTCTCTGAACGCCTTCCTTCAGGATAAAAATTGGTGCTTGTCCGTTGCCGTACATATTCATTCCTCAGCAGTCCTCCGCATGAGGAGTATCTCTTCAACCCATCGCAAGGTGAATTCAGCCTTGATTGTCAAGCCACTGTTGGCCATAGTGATTCCATTGCTCCATAGTCCA
>NZLM01000044.1 GCA_002694245.1 Methanobacteriota archaeon | reverse complement strand
TCATTGCAGCTTTCGCTGCACAATAAATGCAGCAATCATAGTTGCAGAAATTACAGCGATTGCACTGATGGCAGGCATTGATTCGTCATCTTTAGAGTCTGAATTCGTATCCTCTGAATCTTGTTCTACAGGTTCGGGGAGAATAACCTCATGGATGAGGTGTATTTCCAAATCATTTTCATCATATGCATCAGGGAGTGTGATATCTATCATGCCTTGTAGGCTCTCGCCAAGCGTAATAATTGTCTTAACACTCTGGTTGTAGTGTTGCTTGCCATTACCTCCATCTGGGAAATAGGCGGTCTTTTCCACGACCCAAACGGATGATACTATTTTCGAATTATTTGGAAATTGACTCATATCTATTTCAAGATGCCAAGCGATAGTGGGGCTGCTTCCGTTTACTCCAGTTTCATAGGTAAGTGCAGAAATTCCATTACCAAGGTTGAGTGGATTTGCAAGATTATTTGTATAATCTGCCTGAAGTGACTCCCCATCTGGAACGCTACCGATTTGTCTTATTGTTCCATTGAATATCGCTGTTGGTGGAAGTCTGTGCTCGTATCTCTCTATCCATCTGTCGTCACCTACTTGTGATCCAAGAGGGTCTTCATTTTCACCTATGAATCGGTGAAAGTGGTAGACATTCATGTTATTGTCATCCTTTACATCATACAATGCTTCCTCAACATCCAAGCAATTAGTGCACCATGTGGCAGTGTAGTCCTCAACAATCGCAGGAAGGTCACCAAGTTGTGAGTTTGTTGTTCCTGATTCATTTGCATCGAGATATAATCCACCAAACACCGCTCCATTTTGTTCTAATGTTACTGGTTTACCTGCATTTGAAGCGGGGATCATTGAAACAAAAAGTAAGACTGATATCAAGAAAACAGACTTGCGCATAAATATCCTAGACGCCCATACTCTTTCAATGATTTCTCAAGAGTTTTGAAGGGTGGGTTCAAGAACCACCGACACTCAGTCGACCCGTTGGCGGGCGAAAATATGTCGAGTATGACTGAAATAGAATCTCCGGGCCTCTCTATGGAGGCAACACCTTCCGGCCGTTCTATGCCAGATTGGCTAACTAAAGCCCTACTCTCAGGGCGCAGAATTTTGGTCATCCACCCAAGTGAAGAAAGTAGAACTAGAACCCTTGAGAAGTTAAACAAACTCGGAAATGGAAGGTCTATTGACACAACTCATCATTTAACTCTAAAGAGGTTAACCGGCATCTTGCATATCGACTTACGGTTACCCACTGTGTTAGAAAATGATGGAGTGCTATTTGAAAAAACACATATTGCTCTGAGAAATGCTGCAAAAGAGTTCAAGTTCCCGCACCTACTTTCCAACCCTAGTCACTCTTGGACGCGCTCAAGAACTAGGAGGCTACTAGCGCTTTACCAAGAGACAGTTACTCTGAAGAAACCATGGAGTTGGTCAAACGATCCAGGAGTAAAATCCTGTAACGATGTGTTGAAATCAATCGAAAAAGAATCCCAAGCAATACACCCACTGAGGTTTGAAAGGACTGTATGGAAAGCCCTTCAGCATGCTAAGGATGCACCATTTACAATTAATGATGTTGAAGGCATAATAATGCTAGATCACCCACCTGGGTTGAACGAAGTAACTATCGAGATTATCAACGAGTTGTCTAAATTTACTGGTGTTCACCAACTAGTAAATCCTGGGTCCCACCGATTGGGGTTCCATGGCGAATACATCAGAGATATATCTCCAGTCAGAGACGAGGAATCCTTGCCTTCATGGATACCTGAACACAAGGTTTGGGCGCCAGATATGAATCAGCCATGGTCAACTTCAATCGGTAAAGAAAACGGTAGAATAGTTCGAAGAGTGAGTTGTGATCTTCACGAGCATACAACGTTAGCACTAGGTAATATTCTAGATCAGATACAAGGAGATATCGTCGTAGTAAGCGGCGATGAGAAGGAAACAAAACTTCGATTAACGCCATTGCTTGAGCCTTCAGGCATATCGATTAGACAGCCATCTGTGATGGTAAGCGATACGGCCTACGTTGCTAGAATTCTTTCGTTCACTGACTTGCCCCGCGGTGAGGAGGCATGGTCCTTGTCGAAATTGACCGATGTTTGGAATCAGATTGAACTCCCAATGTCTTGGATGATTTTTGATATCCAGCATCCAACATTGATCGATTGGAAACCACGATTACACCCAGAGGTTCTCACAGAAATCGCTCGTGGATTCCATCTATTGGGAGGCAGGGGCGCATTAAGAAGGTGGCTAGCAAATTTGGCTAATGCAACACCTAGAGCGGGTGTTGATCAGGACGAGCGAGCACAAAAGCTCGAAGAATGCCAATGGTGGCTATCGTGTCTCGCAAACTGGATGAGTCCAATAATTTCTTCAAAAGACCAGGAGGCATTATCCGAGCCAATAATCGGTTGTACAACAGGAGCAGTATTACCAACGCATGCTCCTCCTGCTACCGTTGTCGACTGGCTAAATTCAACTATCCAAATGATAGATTGGAATGAAATTACACAAAGAGATCAGTTGGAAAATAAATCATTACCGGGGCTGCAAAGTTTTTGTGAATTAATCTCAAAACTTAGTTCAGAAAAAATAAAATTAGATTACAATAATTTTAGCGACATCCTTCATGACCTAGCAAAATCAAGAGAAATTACTACAGCTAGAATTGAGGATGTTGGAATAAAAATTCTGTCTCCGGATGAGGCATATGGAGTAGAANCNGAATTTTTGATNTTGTGTGGAATCGATGCAGACACTTGGTCTATGCGTCCAAANCAAGTTCCGTGGTTAGATGATTCAAGTAGAATCGAGATAGGATTGCATAAACCCGACCTTCCTCTTAGGAAAGCAAGACATCAATTGAGACATTTCCTGAACTGTGCTAATCATGTTCTAATCATCGACTCTAGTCTTGAGGATGGCATTGAATTAGCAGGCCCACTTGATGAGTGGTTTAGCGATCTTTCAAGAGAGGGCAAAATGCGTGAACTTGACGAACCACCGTCGTACCTCGCTGCTGAACTTTGGAATACAAAGACTCTAAACAGGCCATGGGAGTTACGTACAATAAAAAAACACAATAGATTAGTCTACAGAGTAAACTCGGTTGAATCTTCTGGAGGAGTGATTCATACCCACAGAAGCGGTTCGCTACCTAGAGATTCAATTCAAAGGGATGGAATATCGGTTTCTGAATCAAGACGACCGGCATCATCACCTCTCAATGGAGGATCGTTGATAGCAGCAGCAGAATTTGAAGTACTAGAGGATCAATTTTCACGAAGAAGGTCGGGTGAAGGTCTTGAAGAAAACCAAGTACTAGAATTTGATAGATCTTCTGAANTAATTCGTGCAGCAGATTTGAAAATCATACCTACCAAATCAAAACCAGCAACTGGCAGAGNGTCCAAGGTTTGGCCACANCTTGGNATAATGGGTAAAAAGGGNATTGGAATTGCAATTGACCCNAAGCCGATTTCGCCCCCGAGTACGGGATTACACTCTCTGGATAGAATCACTGGCCGNTCTAANATCCAACTGAAGTTGCCAAAAGTGTGGTCACAAGGAAGGCTACAGTCNTGGCTGGAGTGCCCAAGGAGAGCNTGGTTTGAAAGACACATGTACATTGGTAAAGGCGATGGTTTACGAGAAGATTTAGCCGCCAATGTAAGGGGAGACATAATCCATCAAGTGGAAGAAGCAATACTGGAAGCGCATGGAATTCAATCTGGGGAAATCAGTCCCCTACATACAGGCAAATTATCTGGCCAAGANGAGGCATGGGAGATTGCACTCGATGTACTGGAAAAAAGTGCAACTTGGATGAAAAGAGAAGACGGAATCTCTGCACATAGGTGTAGAGATCTANTCGGAGTATCGCCAANTGTATGGAAAAACAGTCTNGAGTCTGGAGAAAAAATNGAGATTGGTGGAAGGATTGGAAGAATGATTCAGTCAGATTTTTCATTGATTCACGTTGCTCCAATTGCGTGTGAGTGGGAACTTGAGTCATCAGGAGGTAAATTCGTTGAACTTGGGATACCAGATTCACAGCAAAAATTCCTCCTNAGAGGCAGAATAGATAGAGTTGACATACTCACAATTGACTCTGATTATGTAGATGATAAAATGAGTGAAGTTTATCCTTTAGACACTGAGTTAGGAGAGTTCAAAAAACCGCGCAGATTGATAATTATTAGAGACATTAAGTCAATTGATGGTACNAAAGATAATGGTGACAATGAAAGGCATCTGAAGGGAATCTTTCATGAGTTACAACTTGCTTTGTACGCAAGAGCATGGGAGATAGCTCATCCAGGCGACAGAGTGATTGGAGTTGGAGCAACTCAAGTNGGAATTAATACTCTNCCATTTTTAGAGGTAGACCCNGATTACATTCATTTGTGTGAAAATATGGAAATAGGAATCATCGGTGGATTTACACATGAACATTATCGATTACCGGGAGATGAATTCGATAATGCCTCAAATCCATTTAGGGCATGGATGCGAGAAAGAATTACAACAGCGTTGAGAGTAATCGAAAACGCAAGAAATGGNAAGATTCACCCTGANCCTTCAGATTCATGCAAATATTGTCCGATCATTGATTCGTGCCCTAGTGCGCAGCGAGGTGGTTGGTAATGGTAGATTTCAATCGATCACAGCGTCTCGGTTTAGACATCAACCGGCATATTGCATTAGACGCTGGCGCCGGTACTGGCAAAACCACGGTCATGGCTAGTAGATACGTGCAACATCTCCTAACAGGTGTACAGAGAGCTACTAGACTTTTACCTTCATCACCGAGAATTCCAATAAAGGGCATGGGATCCATAAGGTGCCCCTCTAGAGAAAGAACCTCTCTCTCAGAATGGCCTGGGTTACTTCCTACCGAGACNGTCGCTATTACCTTTACAAGAAAGGCTGCTGCAGAATTAAAGGGTAAGATAAGGCGAGAAATCGCATCGNTAAGAGCCCAACCTCCTGCCNAGGAGGATTTGGGAGGAGTGCATGATTCAAGACTAAGAAATCAAGGTGATGTTGCTATGCTACTATCACTAATTGATGATGCTCCGATTTCAACAATTGACTCATTTTTATCATCTATTGTATCCCCTTGGATTGGATTAGTCTGTGAGGACCCTGCTACGGATCAAGTGGATGAGGACGGGGCGATATTCCTGAGGGAAGAAGCGATTAGAACAGCATGGAGATTACAGAAAGGAATAGATGCGGTAGAAGTCGGTATGACTGGNGATATTGAAGCGTTCTTAGAATCAAGGGATAGATTATCGGTTATGCTTGGAGGACAAGATCCTTCTACAGTTGTTGTAAGAGGCATGTTGAAGCGATCANTGTTTGTCGAGGAGGCTTCAAATCGATTAAACATAAACGACGTATCAAATTTTGATGCATCATTTCTTGACGATTTATTCTCTAACCCTGTTGCAGATTTTATTGAGGCTTGGTATAATGAATTCAGAACTTATGTAGAGGCTTGGTGTGATGTTTGGCTACAAGCAGGTGCATTGTTCGTTACAGGAGCAGATGAAGCGCAAGGTATGACAAGGTACAGGTATATACAGCACTTATGCAACCAAGAAGCATCAAACACTATTGAAAAGTTGCAATGGGTTTGGTTAGTCACGCATGCAATGACTACTGCACGAAATCTTGACAAATTAAACTGTAAACCCTTACCCTATTCTAGGCCGCCAAAAGGAGATGGCTGGCCGAGTGGAATTATGACTAAGGGCAACTGTCCACTTGAAAATGATGTCAAAAATATAATATCACAAAGTGCAAAAGAATACGCAGATTCGATAACACAAATGTTACACACTCCACGAGGCCTATTGATCAGGACTTTAGGAAATTCATCGCATTTACTGAACCCGTTATACAATGATCCAATACCTGTTCCTGGGCAAACCGCTTATCCTCCAAGATTAGATGTCGAGTTACCTGAATTGCCTCCAAGTGAAAAAACTAGACTGACGACTAATTTGGAGATACAAGTAATACAAGACATGTTTATTGTTCATGCAGGGGTAAGAGAAATACTCTCGAGATTAAAGTCACAAGAAGGGGTAAAAGATCACGATGACATGCACCGATTGGCTGAGGATTTGTTGCTTACCAAGTGCCCCGCAATATGCCGTTCATGGTATCCATCCTCGGTTATTTCAGCTTTAGATTCAATGGGAGAAAGTCCGTGGCTTGATGACCACCTTTTTAGAGCGATATCGGCCAGTCAGGGGAATGAAGAAGTTCATTCAGATTTGATGAGAAGAATAACTTTACTTCGAGATTTAAGACGTCAATATCGAGCATTTATCATCGATGAATATCAAGATACAAATCCACAACATTTCCGCCTTCTTTCTAGACTATGGGGTAGAAGAAAAATAGAGGATGGCGACCCAGCGCCACCTGCATCTCAATGGGATCCAACAATTTGTATTGTGGGTGACATGAAACAGTCAATCTACAGATTCCGACAAGCCGAAGTTACAGTGATGCGCAGAGCAGTCGCAGCAATCCGAGAGATGAATCGTGAAGAGGCGGTAATGGAGAACAGGACTGCAGACCTAAATCGACCAGATGCAGCATTTGACCCAAGGCCAGTACCGGGCGAAATTGGTGAGAGTACAACATTTACACAGTCAAGCAAATTAGTTGAAACCGATTCTAAAAGAGATCCTTGGATAGAATTCAGATTAGATGATAATGGAGATCAGATTTCAACAGAGTTACTTAATCGCAGACGAGAAGGGCATATTGAGATGTCAACGAATTACCGAACTTTACCTAGATTAATGAATTCGATGAACGTTATTTTCCAAGATACCTTTTCAGAAAGGCATCATCTTTTACCTGGGCCATGGCACGCAGAGCCTCAAGATCTTAACCCTAATAGAAGTTCACCAAAGCAGCCAAGGCTGGAATGGATTTTACCGACAAGAAGCGGAGTTGAGTTAGTTCCTACAGATTCCGAAGTTCCAATCGATCCATTCCTACATGCTGGTTCCAAAGATAGAGCCCTTTGTGCTGATTTACTTGCGAGGAGGATATCTGCATTGCTAAATGGAACTACTTCAAGAATATACAACCCAGATGACGAATCTTGGATAGATGCTACAGAGCCTTCTGATGCTTATCGGCCTGAAGATATTATGATATTAGTTGCCTCTCATGCAAGAGTTCCTCTGCTGATTAAAGCATTGGATCGGCATGGCGTTCCAGCTATGGCGGGAAAACAGGGATTGCTTATGCAACGACCCACAGTAAGATGTTTGATGTCAGTTCTGTGGCTGCTAACATCGCCTAATGACAAAAGTGCTGCACTGGCAGTCGCACGGTCGGTCATCCTTGGAATGGATGATGAATCAATAATCTCACATTTATCCAAGCATACTGGTAATCAAATTGAAGGATTGGCAAATGCAGTATCTTCGAAAGGACTTCAAAATCTTCTAACTAGACTACTATTTTTGTCAAGAAATGGCCAAGTAAAGCAAGCTATTGAAACAGTAGTCGATCATTCAGATCTACTTTATTCATATTCAACAGAGGCGGACAGACAAGATGTTGAGAATTGGTTATCGCTTTATGACAGAATATCCTCAACAGTTGGAGGAGATTCTGCCCTCATTCTTGAGAGGATGAGAAACCTCTCAGATTTGGAGCACGATGGTCCAAAAAGTAGTACTCCGGCCTCATCAGGAGCAGTACAGATAATGACAATCCATGGATCAAAGGGTCTAGAGGCTCCAGTGGTTGTCGCATACGATATATTTGCGACAGGAACGAGAGACTCCTCTTTTGCTGCTAGAGAAAATGTACTTGTTACGCCTGATATTATAGCAGGAAGAATTCATCCTTGGAGAGGAATAAAAAAGCCTACTAGCGGACTTTGGACTTTGGCAAACCTGTTCGATGATGGTCAGCAGAGAGCCGAAAGGCGACGCCAATTTTATGTCGCTTTGACACGGGCCAAAGACAGACTGATTTTAGCCGGAGCGCCTAACGGCGGGGCAATCCTAAATTCATCAGGACAGGTTCAACTCAAGAGGGGAGAGGGCCGTCAAAATATGGGATATATGTTCCTAGATGGCCTTGCTCATGCCAGTATACAAAATGGTGAAGAGGGCTGCTGCTGGTCAGTTGGAGGGTTGAATCAAGAAGGCAGGACCCTTTCTTTGAATCCAGGTGAGCTGTATGCAAACTCACATCTCAGCGAGAATTGTGTTACAGGAATTTCCCTTTTCCATCACCCAGATTGTTTCGATCTGACCGCTCAAAGTTCGACCCTAGAATCCTTGAGAGAAAAAATTGATTTTGCAAGCAATCCTACAAATCTTATCGCTCAGAAGGAAATTAGAAAATTGACCGTAAATGTGCCAATGGCTTCCCATTCACTTGATTCAGCATGGTCTTGCAGAAGGAAACATTGGCTATCTAGTAAATTAAACTGGAAACCAGAAAGATTTGATTTTATTGCAACTCAGGAGGATAATCAGTATTGGCCAAGTGCAGCTGAGTTTGGCTCCCTCTTCCACAGACTTCTGGAAATAGGTTTAGCAAATCCAGGCTCTGAATCAGAGAATTTGGATAGTCTATGGATTCAAAAACAAGAAGATAGATTGACAGATAGTAATACCGTTGAACAGGTTATGGCACAATCTACTATTACAGATGTTGAGGTATTAGAACGTACAAAGTTGCGGTTACTACATCTGGGCAAGTTGGCAAGAGAAGGCCCTCTTGGAAGGCTGGCATCTGGTGAAAAATTGAATGGCTTTGCTGTTGAGGGGTTGAGGACGGAATTACCATTCTATCTATCAGTAGAAAATAATCACGAAAACCTAGAAAGAAAGCAATGGGCTCCAAACGGTGACCTTGTTGTTTCAGAAATTGATACAATAATCTCCACATTTAGTGGACGAGCAGACTTGGTTCTAGCATTGAGAGATGAGCATAGTCAGGGTTGGTTGCAGGTTGTTGATGCAAAAACAAAACAATGTTTGTATGGTTTTAACCCTTCAAATCCAATTGAGGGTAATGAACTACAGATTTCTTCATCACAAGACTCTCCGTTTGCTTCTACGCCATCAGAAGAGGAATTGATTTCAGAACATAGGTTACAATTAACTCTATACAGCATTGCGTTAGAGAAAAATGAGTTATCAAAGCCTGAGAAGGATCGTAGAAAGGTGTTACCACCAGCAATTCAGATTTCTGCATCGGGAAGGATGATTAGAATGAGAGATGAGGATTATGAATTAGCAAAAGAGGATCTACACTCTTTGTTGAAATGGTCTGGAGAAATAGCAGCATCAAACGACCCATCACTCGTGCCTGATAGGCTACCAGTGTCTATGTCAGATACATGCAAAAAGTGTCCATTTTACACTGGCGGAATCAAATTATGCGGGCCTATTGGCGAGAAGCTCGGCCCAGCATGACTAATGTTCCGGGAAAATCATCTTTGGCCGCTACTTGATGAATTTCTACATCATTGAATCCGGCATTTTCCATCGCATCCTTCCATTCAGAGATGGTCTTCGTTGTCATGTGTACGCCGACATGTTCGGGCCATGTCAGAGATTCCTTGTTCTCAAAATAATGATCAACACCTGCGATAAATATTCCACCATCTTCAAGCCATTCGTCATGGATTGTAGAAATCATTGCTGAGGGGTCTTCTAGGTAATACAGAAATTCCATTGTATGAACTAAATCGAATCTCCTGCCTGGCTTCCAATCCGGTAGTAGGCCGAGTGAATATTTATGCGCATCATCCAAACTTTTTGCTTTGTTAATCATCTCTACAGCGCCGTCAACACCTTCGCTATGGGTTGCACCAAGTTCTGTTAACATTCTTGTTACCCAGCCATTACCACAACCCAAATCTATTGCTGTAAAGTCATCTCTAACCATAGGCAGTGCTAACTCAAGCATCGCTTTTACAGAATTTGCATGACCTCTTTCCATGCCTTCATCCTTGCCTATCAATGCCCAATTTGAGAACACTTCTGTCGCCGGCTTTTTTTCCATAATTTATCGGTAACAAAACCCCTCGATAAACCGTATGGACAATCGAAAGGAACATGTCCTTACTATTCTTGCAGAATTTATGCCCCTATCGAACCAATCAATTGACGAGGTTTTGTATCCAGAAATTGATGCTTATTCCACAGGTTTTCTTCAAGTTTCAGAACTGCACACAATCGCATGGGAAAGAAGCGGTAATCCGGACGGTATTCCCGTAATCGTGATTCATGGCGGCCCGGGAGGGGGTAGCCAGCCATCTTATCGAAGATATTTCAATCCTGAAAAATTTGACATCATCCAATTTGATCAAAGAGGATGTGGACAATCCACTCCTTACGCAGAGTTGACCGACAATAACACACATGCATCGGTTTCTGATCTCGAGATGTTGAGAGAAAGTTTTGGCATAGAAAGGTGGCACGTATTTGGAGGTTCATGGGGCTCTACCCTTTCATTGATCTATGCTCAAAATCACTCAAACAGGGTGTTATCGCTGACATTGAGGGGTATTTTCATGTGTCGAAAAAGCGAACTTCATTGGTTCTACCAAGATGGTGCAAGTCATATTTTCCCCGATGCTTTTGACCACTACAGGGACCATATTCCCAAGGATGAACAAGGCAACCTCATCGAGGCATATTACTCGAGGCTAACAGACTCTGATGTAGATGTTAGGAGGTCGGCAGCAAGAGAATGGACTAGATGGGAAATGGCAACAAGTAGATTATTTCCAGATCCAGAATATCTTGACAAAGCAGAGGATTTGGACTTTGCAGTGGCATTTGCAAGAATTGAGTGTCACTATTTTATCAATGCAATTTTTGTTGAGGAAGCATATATTTTGAACCACGCATCTAAGATAATCGATATACCTACAACTATTGTTCAGGGGAGATATGATGTTGTCTGCCCACCTAAGAGTGCATGGGAACTGCACAAAGCGTTACCGCAAAGCGATTTGATAATCGTACCTGATGCAGGACACTCTATGGGCGAAGTAAGTATTGCCCGAGAATTGGTCAAAGCAACCGATGCACTTTGATTACTTGAGTATTCAACAAATCCTGCACCTATCAAGCGTCGGCTTGATATGTAGGGTCAATGTCGGTAGATAGAGAGGCATAGCCTTAGGTGAGATAAATGTCCGAAACCGGAACCATCACTCCAGAAACTCAAATCAAAGAACTTACAGAAAAACTTGAGGAAGAAACAGACCGTCTTCTCAAGTTGTATGCTGCATATGAGCAGCAGGAAGCCGAGCTTAGGGATACCAAAGCAGAAGTCGAGGTTCTCGAGAAAGAAATTGTCGAGAGAGAAATCGAAAAAGAAAGTCTAGAAGCACTTTTGACAGAAAAAGATGCAAGGATTAGAGATTTGGAAATGAAGGCTAGTAAGTCTAGCAAACAAGTCGAGCACCTCGAACCTGAGTTGCAAAAGATGGAAGAAAAATTCACTCGTGAAAAAGATCGACTAGGTAAGGTATTCTCAATTGCTGAAGAGTTGGATAATGACTTGAGATTAGCAGTTGTTGAATTGCAAACCAGAGACGACTGGTACATGGAACACATGTCACTTTTCGAAGACCTAAACAAAGCAATCAAGCGCAGATATGAGATGATCGAAGCCGCAGCAGAAGCCGAGAGACAATCACAACACATGGGTCGTGCAATTGCTGAGAAGATGGATGAAATGGTCGAAGCAAGAGCAGCTGAAATGACTCTTGAAGAGGCTAACAAAATTGACGATTCCGAAGTTCCAACAGATACAGAAACTTCTGAAGCAACCTCAACTGAAGCAGAGTCTGAAGAGGCAGGAGAGGAAGAAGAATGGAATTGGTCTGATGCAGTGCTAGATGGTGTCATGGAGAAGAACGGAATTACTGACAAGGAGGCGTTCATTGAATTCGCAAAGTCTTACGACATGGACGGTAACAAATACCTCAAAGGCTCAGAGTTGGGCGCAGCAGCAGCTGATTTCGTTGCCAAGGACGAACCTTCCGAAGCGGCTGCAGAAGCAGAACCCGAGGCAGAAGATACAGAGGGCACATCCGATGATGGCGACAAAGAACCAGAAGTCGTTTGGAGAAACTCTGGAGACTCAAGCGGTAACCAGTAGGTGATTTAGCTTGGCTATGTTGGCCAAAGGAGGCTTGTTGCCAGTTGTAACTCCGACCTTGATGGGGGTCGGATTTATTTTGACAGGTTGGTTTGTTGATCCTCTTTTCGGAGTAGCACCAACCTTAGGAATACTGATGCTTATCACAGCGGCATTTTTTGCAAACTTTTGGAGAGATCCAGACCGCCCTATACCTAGAGACGAGGGAGTCGTGGTCTCACCTGCTGATGGACACGTTATGTTTGTCAAGCGCGAGAGATCTACTGGAAGACGCCCATCAAAATCCGAAATGGATGACTGCGAGGAAGATGAACATACAGGAACCTGGTTTCCCCAACCCTGCGAGAATATCTTATCATTCTCTACTGAGCAAAGATTCGAGGAAGTACCTCCAGGAGAGGAGTCTGAAACTGATGTTTGGAGAATAGCAGTTTTCATGTCGCCCATGGATGTCCATGTCAATCGGGCCCCTGTCGCAGGTAAGATTATTCGAATGGAACATAGAACAGGTAAAGGCAAGAGAAGGGGGCCATTTTTACCAGCATTCAGAAAAGAAAGTGAGTATAACGAAAGAGTCCGGACATTATTCAAGCGAGCTGATGAATTGATAGTCGAAGTTATGCAAATATCTGGTGCTCTGGCAAGAACAATTATTCCATGGAAATCTGAAGGCGATGAACTCAGGAGAGGAGAGAGATTCGGAATGATAAGGCTTGGAAGTAGAGTCGATGTCAGAGTTCCTGCAAAGGACTTCGCACCCTGTGTCATTAGTGCAGAAGAGGAAAAGGAAGGCTATCCTAAGGGTGAGTTTGTTAAAGCGGGATCAACGATACTTTACAGAGGGATTTGATGGGTTTTAAGCGTGAATTTTTTCCATTTTTGTTAATGCTATTTGTTTTACTGCCTACCGGTTATTACTTTGCAGGCTCGATAGTATACAACGAGGTAGCTAAGACAAATACCGATTGTTGGGGAAACTTTGACCAAAACATACCAACACAATTTGCTCCATTACGTAATGAAGTTCCCTTAAATGAGTCCCAGAATAGTGAGAATATTACAGCGAATATTATGGACAATTTGTCACAATACTGGTGGCCAAATTATTCCAATGCTACAATTGAAGTAAAAACTGACGATGTATTCCTTTCAGCTTGGTATTATGATCAAAATGCAACAGCACCTTGGATTATTTTCACACATGGTATAAGAGGCTGTAAATCTGGAGGAGAGCTACTTATTCCGTCAGGGATGTTGATAAATGCTGGATTTAACGTAATCGTTTACGATTTGAGAGATCATGGCGAATCATCAATTGACGACAATCGCGTCTCTGGCGGCCAAGATGAGTGGAAAGATGTCGTCGCAGTATTCGATTGGTTGGTTGAAGAAAAGGGAGTCGATTCCAATAAAATCGGCCTATTTGGTACATCAATGGGAGCAGGAACATCAGCGATTGCATTCTCTAAAGATGATCGAATGCAGTCTGTTTGGTTAGACTCAACATATTCCGACATGGGAGATATTGTTGTTGAAGAGTTGGAATTTCAAGGATTCCCATCGTTCTTGGGTCCTGCTGGAATTTTTGCAGGTAAAATTATCGCTGGCCAGAATTTAATTCAGCATTATCCTCTTGATGCAGCTACGAAAATCGGTGATCGACACATGTATGTTGTTCACGGAAATCAGGACAAAAGGGTAATGGTACACCACGGCAAGGAAATGTGCGATGTAGCATTACAAAATGGTGATGAAGACAAAATTGATTGTTGGTTTGAGGACTCAGTTATCAGATTTGATGTTGGAAGAGATTTGGAAGTCGACGAACATCACGTTATGATGCTAACTCACACATCAGAGTATGAACAAAGGTTGGTTGATTTCTTTACTAAGTCATTAATTTGAGTAGANTTCAAACGACAGATACAGGACGGATTTTCATGACCGAGGGCAGGCTGAGCATGATAGGAACGTCGCAAAAGCGACCTTCGCGCATTCATGANCTAGTCAAAGCTCCAGCAAATACGCCTTGGGCCCAAGAGAGAAAACATTCCTGGGATGCAAGAGACCCAGCAACCGTTTACTACACACCNGAGACACTAGCAGACGGGACTCCTACAACCGCCCTAACAGTCATTCTNAGAACAAAAGGCTGCCATTGGTGGTGGTCAAGTGGATGTACTTTCTGTGGTTATTTTAATGACACTAGGGATGATGTCACCAGNCAGGATTTGCATACACAGTGGGAGAAGTCTTTGGCCAAGTTTGAGGATTTTGAATCAATGGGGATGGTCAAAGTATACACCTCTGGAAGCCTTCTTGAAGACCGAGAAATACCTCTTGATTTTCAAGAAAGAGTTCTTCGCGATTGCNATGAAATGGGCAAAGAATTGGTTGTTGAAAGTAGAACAGAACAACTCACTATGGAGAAACTCGAATGGGCTACTAAAATCAATCCAAAGTTTTCCGTAGCAATAGGTTTGGAAGCTTACGATGACGAGGTCCTTCGATTCCANGTTAACAAAGGNTTCAGCACTAAAAGCTGGGATAGAGCTGTATCAAATTTAGAACANTTTGGTCTGAGAATAAAGACATACTTGATGTTCAAACCTCCATTCATGAGTGAAGGAGATGCACTTCANCATGGTGCTAAATGGATAAGAGATGTTGCTGAGCGAAGTGATGAGATCAGTGTNAATCCGATGAACATTCAAAATGGTACGGTGATCGATAGGTTGTTCAGAGCAAANGAATATCGGCCACCTTGGCTTTGGTCGCTTATTCAATTGATTAGAGACGTTCATTANGACATACATCCAACAAATTCAGGAAATGGAAGCGAAGACCAAGTTAGTAGATTGATAATTCATCCAACTGCTGGTGGAAAAGTTAGGGGTGCTCACAACTGCGGAAAGTGTGATGAGGACGTNGTCGCAGCCATCGAGAGGTACTCAGTTAGCGGAGATATACACGACTTGGATGGTCTNGAATGCAGCTGNCAGAATATATGGAAGAGTGAAATTAAACTAGATAATTCAATGCCNATTCCNTTGGGGT
Organism: Methanobacteriota archaeon; assembly: GCA_002694245.1. Lineage (GTDB taxonomy): Archaea > Thermoplasmatota > Poseidoniia > Poseidoniales > Poseidoniaceae > MGIIa-K1. Next base: position 9,534 of record NZLM01000044.1, on the reverse strand, counting down.
CTGGAATTAACCGAAGAGGNAATGCTCTTTCNCATCTGCGCTCTCCTTGAATTTCGCTGGTCAATGTTTATGACCATACTATAGGTGGGTNGAATGACCCCTACGGGGTCAAGGTGATTAAATGGCAAATAATACCATCCTGCCTGATGTTTCTGAAGGAGTCGCAGAACCCTCTGCTTCTAGAATAATTATTGTGATAATGATTGTAGGTTTGATCGGTTTAATTGCAATGTTTAGCAACATTTTCGGATGGGAGCAACTACCTGTATTGAGCAATATTGGCTTTGTCGAGNTAGAAGGCTCTGGAATTTGGTATTACTTAATCGGGATTTTGGTTGGAGTGGGAATGATTGTTTCCAATATAATTGGAGGAGTCTTGTCCGACTAAGGAGGTGTCATGAATGACTGAAGCATTCCCAACGGCGATGATNACACTCGGTGCATTTTTACTTTTCAGTTACTACATCCAAAAAGGGTTTGGCGGAATGAGTACGCCTCTTCGTCAACTTGGAATGTTTATGTTAACCAAAGCAGCGGGACCAGCAACTGACCTTTTCCAAGAGAAGGAAGGTTGTGGGTCTAAAACATGGATGCAAACAGGTGTGTTTTGGCTTGTCCTTGCGGGTGTAGGAGGTTTCCTAAGCGCTTGGCATAGTTATGATCCAACCGCTTTGGACTCTCTATCCAATGTTGGGTGGGGTTACGACGATGGTAGCGGTTTAGATTACTTCAACGAGGTTGCAATGTCAACCGCAATTTTTGCTATTCTNCTTGGNGGTGCTATGGTAGCGCACACAAGGACCACAGGGTCTNCTTTAGCGAGTGAAGCTAACGCATCTATGGTTGCATTAGCGTGGACTGCACAAGCACTTGTTGGATTGATTCTTTGTGCNCTAGATTATTGGGACGTCTTGACCTATGGCGCTCCGCAAATGGCTCTGTATGGAATAATCTCTGGACTCCTAGTACTGAGTTTACTGGTAAATTCCCTCATTACATTAGGTAATAGGGGCGNCTCACCAATTTCAGTTCCATCTTGGTTCCTAGTTCTAGGTCTCTACGCATTGTTAATCTCAAGGTTCGCTAACGCNTTGGGAGAAGCACTTGACATGACTGGAATGGTTTGGGTTGCAGGAACAATGGCCTCCGGATGGGTNCCTCTAGCCCTNATGTTTGCAGTTGGATACCACGTCATATCCCATGTTACTGGCCAGCCGATTTGGTCTGGTAGCTTGACAAAAGCAAGTATGCTGCTGCTCTTCTTCACGGTACCACCATTCTTCTTGGCGGAAGCNAANCACGCAGATGATTTCTGGAAGTCNATTGGAGCGATATTAGCNACAGTTGGACTGATGCCAATCCTTGCAGCGTCGACCAATATGATTGCAACAATTCGAAAGAATGCAAGTGCAGTTGTTGAAAGTCCGGGTGCAGTAGCAGCNGCAGGCGCAGCAATTCTCCTACCGATTTATGCTCTCCTAGGGTATTTCACAGGACTAAATGTGATGGTCGGTGATGGCACTCTAATCGATGTTGCTAACACAGTAAATTCTTCTTATCTGTATGTAATTGGTGGCCTATTTGCACTATCTGCTTTATTCCATTCTTACCCATTAGCAGCAAACAAGTCCTTGGCAGGAGGAGCAGCAACAGCTTCATGGATGGTCATCTTGGGTGGGCTATTCTCCACGATTCTATTCTTGATGAGTGGCTGGACGGAGAAGTCGATGATAGCTGCTGAGGTTGAAGACCCAGCAGCGGGCCTTTCCGGGTTTGCACTAACTGGAGCATTTGCGTTTTATGGCGTAGTAATTGGTTACCTAATGGCTGGTAACTGCGTAGCGAAAACCCTGATGTCTGGGGATATAAAATCAACNACAAATGCTGCTACAAGCGATATATCCAGCTANAACCTAGTGGAAGGAACTACAACAATCCGTTCTTTGTTTGGAAGAGGTGTTGGAATTGATACAACTTTGGTAATTGGAGCATCCGAAGAAGAAGGAGCAGTTGGCTCAACAATAATCGAGGTCTCAGCAGATTTACACAACGACGAGGTCGATGAATTCCCACAAGAATTTGATGAAGATTTAGTCTCACTAACAAAGTGGCTTTGTGGCAGAGGTACTACAACAGCTCAATTCTTCAAATGGGCAGATGTTGATGAATCAGGCGAAATCGATATGTTTGAATTTGCAAATGCACTAAGAGTCGCCGAAATCGCAGACCTTCCTCCATGGGATATTGAGAGCTTAGTGAAAATAATGGACATCAACTCAGATGGCAGGATTAACTTGCCAGAACTCGACATTGCCCTTNTGAATATCAGGAATACCCTTGGAATTGAATTTGTACCCTATGAGGAAGAAGATGTTCAAGAAGAAGTCGTGGAAGAAACNGAAGAAGAATCGGCATCTGAGGAGTCTGAAGAGGCCGAAGAATCGNCTGAGGCACCGTCAGAATCAGAATTGAAGAAGATGAAGAAAGCAGAATTGGTAGAAGTTGCAGAATCCATGGGGCTCGAGACTAAAGGTACCAAGGCTGAGATAATCGAGAGAATTACCCAGGCGTGATGTAATGCGCATAGGTTTGGTTGGAAAACCAAATGTCGGAAAATCGACTTTTTTTAGTGCTGCAACTCTTGCCAAAGTAGACATCGCAAACTACCCATTTTGCACGATAGAAGCAAATGTTGGAGTAGCCTTCATTGCAGCTCCTAAACCATGTCCATGCAAAGATCTGCGCATCCGTTTAGAGAATGATGGCAGGCTTGAGCCTGTCAGTGAAGACGATCCTCGTAAGGGTAGTATATGCCAACCAAGAACAGGTACATGTGTAGGACATGTACGACTAGTTCCTACTTTCCTAGTTGATGTTGCAGGCCTTGTTCCTGGCGCAGCAGAAGGTCGTGGTAGAGGTAATGCGTTTCTTGCCGATTTAGCAAACTGCGACGCTCTAATACAAGTTGTTGACGCAGCAGGACTTACTGATATAGAAGGAAATCCGATTGCGGCAGTTTCTGATATTGAATCGGCACTGCGCGAAGAAACCTCTTTCTTGAATCAAGAATTAGACTCATGGATTTTCGGACTACTTGAGGACGGTTGGTCTAGAGGGTCACGTAGAGTACAAGCAGAAGGTGAAAAAGGCCTAAGCACGTATCTTCATGAGAGGTTTACTGGACTAGGAGCATCACTATCTCATGTTCTTCATGCGCTCGATGCATTTAGAAACAAATGGGGAGATTTAGAGACTCCGTGGATGTGGTCAGAAGAAAAAATACGCTCTCTAGCATTATTCCTAAGGCAGCAACTGTTTCCAATCCATATAGCAGCAAATAAGGCGGATTCTACGAAGGGAGAACCTTGGTTGGCAATAGAATCAAACGGATTAGTACAGCCAACCATGGCTGATATGGAATTAGCCCTTAGACGAGCTGATTCAGGGGGTATGATAGAATACTCTCCGGGCTCAGATTCCTTTGATATTGCTGACGAATCCAAATTAAATCCTGCACAATTAAACGCTCTATCTTCAATGAAAGAAAAACTATCACAGTCTGGGGGAACCGGGGTTACAAATCTCATATCCGGAGTATTATTTGGTGCATTAGACCATGTTGTAGTTTATCCTGTTGCAGATGAAAATGCTTGGAAAGATGGTGAAGGTAAGGTTTTACCCGACGCTTTTGTCGTTCCGAACGGTATCGAAGCCAAAGCTTTGGCTTACAAGGTGCATACTGATCTGGGTGATGGCTTCATTAGAGCAGTTGACGGAAAGACAAGAAGAATAGTAGGAGCAGATCATGAATGCAGAGATAGTGATGTCATCAAAATCCATTCAAAGTGAAGTTACTGTTTCTAGCCTAGATTGAAGATAAATATCATGGTTGGAATAACCAAGAAAGGCAATGTCAGTATCGAGCCAAGTAACAAACCACTTCCGTAATCATCTCGGTAAAATATTAGCTTAATCAAGCCATAAATAAACAGAATAGAGCCAAAGGAAACCCCAATAATTAGAGGAGATTCTCCGACCGCACAGTCACCCTTCTGACAGTCTTTGAAAGATAAATAGGTGATTGCTACAAACATACCATTTGTCAAAATAGCGTGCACAAAGCCTAATGTGAAGGGACTAATTTTGGTATAATTCATTAGTAGTTGTAAGCATAGTGCTAGTATAACAATACTGCCGGATTAATTTAACTTCAGGCCTTCAGAAGAAAAAGAAGTCAAAATTAGTTATTTTTGTAAAAACTTTGAATTATTTTCCGGACAAGAGCAGTTAACATGCCAGGGGGACATACTTTTCTTGCGAAACTTATCCACTGGACCTTTATCCCACTTTATGCGTATGGAATTTTCAAACAAGTTGACAATATTTCACAATTAGAAGATTTCAATCTGCTAATATTCGAATCTGTTTTTGCAGCAGTGTTCTTGTTAATTGTTATAATTAGATTCAGCTACATGAGGCGTGTTGATGCATTCGAACACTCTCAAGTAAAGGTGCATTGGTTGCATTTGTTAATGGCTAAAACCGTACATAGGTCGATGTATGCAGTTTTGGTACTACTTCCCCTTTCGGGACTAGTAATTGCAGCCTTATTTCATAATGGAATCAAGGATGGTATCTTCCAAGATATTGCATTGGGAATTCATGAATTTAGTGCCACAATGAGTTACGTACTGATAGCTACGCATGTTTCAGCTGCAATTTATTCCAGGGTAAAGGGCGAGGGAGTTTGGTCATCAATGGTTCCCGTACTGAAAGAAGATGGGCCGAGCAAGAATAAATATGTACAGAAGATTGCTGAAATTGAAGAATCAGTTTACGAAACGGTCGAACAATACATACCATTTGGTAAGAAGGCGTGAAGTTATTCTTGTCTAGTTGCCTCAATTTCAACCATTGGAATCATCTTCAGTTCAACTTCCTCATCACTGCTCTCGGGCTTTACCGAAGTCAATTCTCCATTTGCAACGTAAAGGCTTGGACCTGTATCTAGCATATACATCATGCCAAGTTTATCTCTAGAATCGGCTGGAGTAGGCGATTCCATAGTCGCGCATTCCCCAGTGCAGCCATCAGCAATAGCGATGAACACGCGCCCTTCTCTATCGATATGTAAGTCATTAAAATCAAGCAGGTTTCTGTTTGATCCACCTTGGTCACTGCGACAATCCCCACTGTTTAGACAGATAGCTCCGACCTGAACAGGATCGGTAGTTAGCCTACGAGTATGGAATACAGGCTCCTCATCTAGAGCGTTAAGGCTGAATGTGACGTAGAGGTGGTAATGTACTTCATTTGGGGCATAGTGCCCATTTCCATCCCATGGATTGCCGTCTAAGTTTGACTCGTTGAGCAATGATACATTCTCGCTCCCTAGATATGTGACAGCAAATCTTCCAGGGTCACCAGCGTCGGTCTGTGGGAAAGCTGTTGATATGACTTGAGAGGGACTAACTCTGAGACTTTCTTGCTCCCATGTTTCACCAGAATCAGTGCTTCTTGCTAGATATATTCCCTCGTCTGCTCCGGTCCAAACATGGTATGCATTAGATTCACTATCTGTTGAAACTTCAGAATTTTTTCTTGGATTTGGTGTACCCTGATCTTCTCCCATGGTTCTTTCAAACCACGAAAATCCGTTGTCTTTTGATACAATTACAGTTGGTGTAGCGACCCTTGGTGTGACGTAAACTGTACCATCAGGTGCAGTAGAAATAGCGCCATGTAATCCGCCATTTGTAGTTGCTAATCCAACAATTTGCCCTCCAGCTTCAAAGCTCGCTCCACCATCAAAACTAGTAAAGCAGAATATTCCAGCAAGTTTGTTGTAACAGTAATACACGGCAGTATCGTAAACTGTTTGAGAGAATTGACCAACCAGACCATATCCACTATCGGTCCATGGTCCTGTTGCTAGCTTGATGTGGTCATTTAGTGGTGTTGTACCAGAATCGTGGGGGTTACCCGCCCAAGTTTCTCCATCATTATCGCTCCAACAAATCCACGACGACTCAAGGCCCATCATTTGGACGTTGAATACTCGGTCCGTAACTGGGTCAACCCAGCCATATGGGTCACTTGTGGTTGGTGCACACAATGCAGGGTCTTGCTTTTCTTCCCATGTTTCGCCATAGTCACATGAGCGCATTACCTTCTCGAATGCGATAAAAAAGATGCATCCCGAAGATGTAATTCCTATACTTGGTTCTGCAGCATCCTCTCCAACACTACTGGAAAAGAAAGTCATGTCAATTGGTGCTGTATCAATAGCCATTCCTGAAGAATCGGTAACAAATACAGTACTATCTACAACGCTGCTTTCTTGTTGGTAAACAGGAAGTACTTCCTCTGAGGACATGAAGTTGTACAGTACAGTAGAAGCTAATAGCAAAACAACCAGGGCAGATGCAGCAACTTGAACACTACTGAAAGGTCCTATTGCTCTGGGTTTAGCGAGCCGGATTACGTTTTCTGATTCGTATAGCTCAGCCTCAAGAATGGTTTCCTCTTCAGACACGAAAAACCCTCACAGAATCTTAATGTCCTTTTGGCCTTTCATANTCAGGCGTAAGTCTTGACATCACAGCCATGTGNTTTGANGAGAAGAATAGCATGTAAATTGGAACAAATAAAGTAAACACAACTAACAGAATTAGNGTGTAGGTGCTCCATGGATCNACCTCGCTTAGGAATAGTGTCCATGCTGTCCATAGAACTGTNAGCCACATCANAGGAGACCATCTTCTAGCAATTGCAGAGAATCTCGCATTTGCTGTCGACTTGTTGTAAAGTGAAGCAACTTCTGCTTCAGTAACCAGCCCTTTTTCCACGCCACATCTTACGCAAACCTGTGCTCTAGGGCCATTTCCATGTATGAATTGGTCGCGATTGTATGTACTATAGCAGTGGCGACATGTCGGCATGNTTGACCCAGNATGATACTCCTCTTCAACAATGCGCTACTCGGTTCAAAAATTCAACAAGAACAGCCATCCCCTGCTCCGAACCGACCGATTCAGGATGGAATTGTACTCCGTAAGTATTTCCATCNCAAATCTCCATTGGCAGCGTGCCNGTTTCATCNGTTGCAGTAACATATTTNCCGTCATTNTGTACCAGTGTAAGTGAATTGTAACGAGTCATGAGATGCTCTCCTTTTGGCANTAATCCTCTACCATCAGCAATAATTTCNGATGGCACGCCGTGTACGGGCCCTAGGGGGCTTTCTTCTAANTTCATACCTCTGGAGATGCCGATTGCTTGATGCCCTANACAAATACCAAGAACGGGCAAATCAGAAATGGCAGCATCCATGGAAATTGGNGATATTTCAGGTCTCCCAGGGCCGGGACCTATCACAATTGCATCGCAATCAAATTCGTGATTTTCTCCTCTCCCATCGATAATTTCGACATCACAACCCAACGATTGTAAAGCATGGATGATGTTGTGAGAAAATGAATCTAGGTTGTCAATAAAAGCAATTTTCAGATCAAATTTGATTCCTTCTGGTGGATTTTTTTGTTCAAGGTATAACGGATAAATTGCCAATTCGCCTTTGTTCAACGCAATAGCGTCAGGATTGAGCCAACCACATGCTCNTCGAAGGGCTGCGGCTTTCCAAGCTGCTTCCNCTACCTCTGATTCGGGATTACTTTCGATAGTAATTCCTCCNCCTGCCATTACCTTTCCGTACCATCCTTCAGTTGTGTATCTAGCCTCTAGTGTGCGAATCATGATATTCCATGTTGAGTCTCCTGTGTGTACATCTATCCAACCCATTGAACCAGTCCAAAATGAGCGAGGTGACTTTTCTAATTCATCGATCGCAGCACATACAACAGTTTTCGGACAACCGGTGATACTACCACCAGGAAATAACGCTTGTAATGCGTCAATNCCCGTTTTTTCGTCTTTCATTTCACCGGTTACTTGAGACACTAGATGTTGCACATTTGAGTAAGCCTCTACTGTAAATTTCGATTGCTTTACAGTTCCAGCTTTAGACACAATTGCAAGGTCNTTACGTTCAAGGTCTACCAGCATTCTATGTTCCGCTCGCTCCTTTTTGTCATAGACCAATTCTCTTCTCAGTAATGATTCTTGATCGGGATCTGAACCTCGTGGTTTTGTCCCTTTGATAGGAGATGTCATTACTTCTTTACCCCTAGTTTCTAGTAATATTTCAGGCGATGAGGAGGCAAGAGCTAAACCAAGGTCTGCAGCCTCGATGTATCCACTAAATGGAGCTGGGTTATTTACGGAAAGTCTNTGAAAAATTTCTGAGGGATCNTCTCCTANTTTNCCTTCCCATGTTCTNCCAAAATTTAGTTGNTAGAGCTCACCCTGTGTTATTGATTTTTTTATTNTNGTCACAATTTCTGCGTGTTCTNCATCANTATGAGAGGACTTCTCACCGTTAATTCTAACCGGGAGAGGCAACTCTGGCGNATCAAATTCGCATTCAATCCAATTTTCGACAAGCCATAACACAGCGAGTATTTCACCCTCTTGTGGAGGATGTTGTAACCTAATTGGCTGGGTCCATTGAACTAGGTCATANGAGAGAGCACCGGCCCAAACTGACCCCTTGGGAGTAAATGGAATAAGCGCCTTCAGTAAGGCGTCCAAAGTTTTAGATTGAATTAATTTAGTAACAGACCATCCATCCGAGTCTCTATTNTGGAGACTAGCAGAAAATGGTATTTTTTGTGTGTCAANTATCGTTTCTCCGAGTAGNGGAGANTGGGTTTTCTGAGGTTTTATNCCAGGTTGGGTAATCACAACACGTTTNTTCATCCCCTTTGCAAACAGATTCTTCTTTGCAAGGTGAGATTTCGGCCCTCCAGAGAGAAGTAATATTCTGTCCTCTCCTTTTGAGTCTAACAGGAGATTAATCATCTCCAATCATCTCCCAAGGCTTTGATACAAACCTGCTGAAGATTATCTGTACCATCTCCAATATCTACATCGTCAAGGACCGTTAGTCGGGCGGCTCCCATACCAGTACCCAGCAAAACAAACTCTTTCGCTCTGGCAACCAATCTTTCATTGAGTCTTCCTTGACTAATTATGAATCCAGCAGCTTCAATCGCAGGTCTGCAAACATCATATGTTACAGANTCGACTCCTCCAAGTTTTGCATCGCTAATCCAAACCACGCCATCTTCGTCAAGAACTAGGGGCATCACTCTATCGCCGTCTACAATACAATGGTCGTGAATTAGTAATCCAACATCAGCGCCCTTACTAAATACATTAGATGTGATTTCTCTGTAAGCATTCCAGTCTCCATGTTTAGTGCCCATGATTTTCCTGCTCCACCTGGGCGCGGGTACAGANATNCCCTCAGCCTCCATATGTATTTCTTGATAGAAAGGTTTGGAGGAAAAGGACACTCCTGAGGAATCAACNGTTATTCTTACCAGCCCATCTAGGCCTTCAGGAATTTTTATTTCAGGCACATTGATTCCTAATACCTCTGCATGACGCTTCAGTCGATCGACGTGTAAGTCT
>NZLM01000043.1 GCA_002694245.1 Methanobacteriota archaeon | reverse complement strand
GGAGTTCCAAGGTGTAAGTACCGTTTTATTCCTTCAAAATAATCTACTGCACAAGGCATCATTGGAGCGCCTGAATTTTTTTGTGACTTCAATAATCTACTGAAAGAATACATAATAAATTCTGGAGATGCTCTCAACCTCTTGCTATTGTGAGAGCCTGTTCTTGGAACAACTGGCAATAATCTCGACCATGGTCTTGAGGAACCTGATAATTTGGATACTTTTGCCATCGGTCTGTGGAAGGCATAGAAAACTGCGGCCTGTTCAGGTATTCCAGCCTCATCAATAAGGGATCCTGCTTTTTGCATAATTTTTGCCATACGTATTGTAGGATCTTTCTCTATCTTAGGTAGACATCTCTTAATCTCCAGACATGCAACCTTCGAATGTTCTTGCCACGGTATTAGCCAATCTCTGTCAGACATTAATTTCTCAAACGAGCAAAATCCCACTTTTTCGAGATCTTCGAGAGACCACTCTTCAACAATCCTTGAGCGCCCATCCAGCATCTCATCAGGGATGGATACCGTGTGATCATGATGAACAACCAATTGCTCATCCGCAGTGAGCCTAAGGTCGAATTCAACCCCATCCATTTTTTGCATTGCCTCAACTAATGAGGTATGCGTATTTTCTGGAGGGGGCGTGTATGCCATTATTGCGGCTAAACCCAATTCTGTTATTGAATGATGTGCCGAAACAAGAAAACGGCCCAACCATCATAAGCGGGTGAACCGAGTCCGGCGTATGGCAGAAGATCGCAGAGTGCAAGGATATTGTTTCTATGACTGGGGTAAAAGTGCTTTTGAAACATCGGTTACAACTGCTATTTTGCCAGGTTGGTTCACGTTTCTTTTCCTTAGAGCAAACGGGTTAACAACCAAGATTCTCGGAACAGAATGGACTGCTGATGCAATTTTCTCAATATCTGTTTCTGTAGCCGCATTCATAGTAGCTGTTATGTCTCCATCTTTCGGAGTTATTGCAGATAGAAGAATGATCAAGATGTGGTGGCTTAGAGTCTTAACATATCTGGGTGCAGGTTCGACAATTTTGCTTGCAGCAGCTCCTTGGCTAGGCGTGTCTTATCAGTGGGTATGGTTACTCATTTGTTTCGTGTTTGCGAATGTAGGTTTGAACGGTGCGGGAGTGTTTTACAATTCACTGCTACCACACATGGGTTCTGAAGATGAAATGGATTCAATATCTAACAAAGCCTTTGCTTACGGTTACTTTGGAGGAGGTATACTCCTAGTAGCACACCTAGGATTGTTAATCGCAACCGGTTATGCTGAATGGGCAATGCAGACAGCAATGGCAACCTCAGGAATTTGGTGGCTAGGATTTGCGATGCTTACCTTCAAGTGGGTCCCAGAACCTCATATTGAAAATGAAATGGATTCCCTAAGTTTCGGGGATTCTAGTAAATTAGCAATATCTGAGGTTATATCAACTTTAAAAGAGTACAAATCTTTCAACACATTATTCCTTTACATGATAGCATACTTCCTATTCATAGATGGAATTAATTCAGTCACTGCGCTATCGGGTGTGTTTGGAACATCGGTTTTGGGACTTACGATTTTTGACCTAATATTGACAATTATGATTATACAATTCGTTGCTGCACCAGCGGCCATAGGTTTCACAAAACTTGCTTCTAAATGGGGAACAAAGAAGGCTTTGCAATTTTCGCTTGTTTGTTGGTGTTTTGTAATAATTGGTGCGCTTTCATTCGCCCCGCTTGTTCCAGATTCTCACAATGAATTCGACATACAAGCAACCTGGGATGAAGACGACAAATTTTACAAAATAAGTGTTGAAAATGCTCCGGAAATAGCCCAAGATCCATCTGATGAGGAGCAAACTTGGGCGAAAGAACACCTTGCTATTTTGCCACTTCAAGTCAACGAATATATCAAGTCTGGAACTACGTATGAGTGGGCAGATGATGCAAAAATAATCAATGCTAACTCTACTATGAATTCTACAGAAGCCGAGTTAAACCTCACTGCATTGCAGTCTTTGTTAGATTCAATTTCAGATACCAGATTTTCAATGAGTATTAGCGGAGGAGATCTTGATGGCAAGCAGAACATTGGTGAAGGTCACCCAACAACTCTCGGGGACGGATACATTGACTTCATACCAAAAACCGTTAGAGAATGGGTATGGGCTCCACTAGGGCTCTCTGTCACCATACAGTTCCTTGCTTTGGGAGCGATGGCAGGGGCACTGCTTGGTGGTAGTCAAGGGTTGTCGAGATCTCTGTTTGGACAAATGGTTCCAGAAACAAGATCGGCTGAATTCTTTGGATTCTTCGGTTTCTTTGGAAAAGTTGCTGCACTCCTTGGCCCACTCATCTATGGATTGATGACTGTGATGTTTGATTCCAGAGTAGGAATATTTTCAATCAGTTTGTTAATTGTGGCTGGAGCAATTATCCTCAGAAAAGTCGATGTCGAGGACGGTATCGCTGTCGCTAAAGCCGAGGACGAAAGAAACCGTGCAGCCTCTGAATAGTGAAAATACTCATAGCCACAGGCTTTGGGGGGTGGATTAATGAGTCCCTACTGGGTAATGATGGGAATTATCCTAATTCTCACACCCATAATCTGTTGGTTGTTCACAATTGGGCGTGAGCATACCAGGACTCCCCTAGGGAAGGCGTTCGAGGTAATCCATGAGAAAAGATACTATCTTCATGCTCTTGGCTACTTATTCATCATCAAGTGGAAATCTACTACCGATGATTTGAATGAGCCGATCAAGGATAGAGCAGGAAATTGGACAGATTGGATTTATGCACTCGAAGGTGAAGCTACACTATGGGTGCAGCAGACTTTTGAGAATGCAATACTAACTGAATTTTTGAATTTCCATTATCTCTTCATTTACTTATTCCTGATTTACATTACAACGGTATATTTCGCTTATGTCGGCGAGAGAGATATGACCGACAAAGTCACACTGAACTATTTACTAATTTATGCACTAGCTGTGCCCTATTACCTATTTTTCAATGTTGAAGTAACATCATCTTGGATACCTGGCATGAAGGCATTACTGTACCATGACGGGTGGTATACTGTCTTCTATGCAACCCATGACCCATTGGACAATGCAGTACCATCCCTACACGTGGCTATACCGTTCGGAATAATACTTCTAAACTGGCTTCATTGCAAAGAAAAGGGAATCAAAGTCAAAGAATGGACCCACTATCCTTACCATTTATTCATAGTTGTAAATACCATATTATTCATTTTTACAATCGCATATTTAGGAATACATTGGCTAGTTGACATACCTCTTGGAATGCTTGTTGGTGCGATTGGTGCCTTGTTTATCCATCACCTGCAACCGAGGATGCGTAATGATCATGGAAAATTGTTTGAAGGATTTACGAAAAAGAAAGTTATGAATCACACATTTTGGGAAGGTGCTGCAACACTAATTATTCTGTTTTTGGTGCTAGGTGCAGTGTCTTATCAAGATAGCAATGTGGATGATAGAGTATCAATGCGATTAGGTGGTGGAGACTCTACCTACGAAATACTCACACCTTTGCAGTATGACGAAGAAATTACGACCACAATTCACAATTTAGACGATTCACTCACACTGGAGTATGTTGTAATTTGGGTAGATGAATCGGTTGAGTACATGGATCAAGGAGTAATCAATTGGACGGCAATATCGGAAACACAAGATGTCGTATCTATTCCCGCTGGTGAAAATCGTACAATTCTTACAGATGACCCTAAGTTGTGGCACCTAATTATTCTACATAATGACGCTGAAGATCTTCAAGATGTGATCGAGGTACGAATTCTCAATGATTACGGTGATGACCAAATGTGGAAGGCTGTTGCACTCTCTCTACCATCTATGTGGATGACTGGATTCGTAATCCACAGATTAAAGAGACTGAAATCTGCTGGTAGGTCATTCATAGATTCTACACCATCCCACCTTTGGGAGGAAGAGTGAATGGAATCAGAGCCTTTGATTGACCCAGAAATTTCTGACTTATTCAAGAAATTATCGAGGCACATCAGAAGCAGAATGAAGTTGATTGTTTTCTTATTTCTGCTCGGTCTAACTATCGGAATCCCCCTTGCGCACAGAACTGTAGATTTCCTTCTAAGTACTGACTTAGTGCCAAGTGATGTAACCATAATCATTCTTACACCAGTTGAATTCATTATGCTACAAGTTAGAATTGGAGCATGGTTGGGTGCTGGTCTTGCGATTTTTGCACTGATACTAGAAGCAGGTTGGAAAACTGGATTGGTGCAGAAAAGTCCCAAACCTGCACTGTCGGTGATAGTTTCTGCAATATTTGTTGTTTTACTTGCAACAATTGGTTTGATCTACTCTTGGAACCTGTTAACACCATTGCTTCTCGAATACTTGGCTTCAGATGCTCAGTATGCAGGATTGTCTACAGAATGGACACTATCGTCTTTTGTTGGATTTATCATTAGTCTATGCCTTGCTAGTGCAATAGGTTTCCAAGCTCCTTTAATCACATTACTATCGCTTAATTCAGGAGCAATTGAAAGAAAAGACCTAATCTCATATCGTAAGCATATATGGTTCATTACTTTCGTACTGGGTGCGGCTTTTTCTCCTCCTGATCCACTCTCGCTATTCCTAGTATCCGTGCCGATCATTTTGCTCTTTGAGGCCGCTCTAGTTATTGACCTAGCTATGGGCGGAAACAAGGGTGAAGATTAGAAATTGGTACTGAAATTTTCCCGGGACTAGGTCTATTCTCAGTACCATGAGAGTCTCCCCCCACGGTGACAGGTAAACCTTGCTGCAGCAATTCATACCTGTAAGAATCGGGATGAGAGTTGTGAATCGCTTCAACACAGTCCACTCCTAATTTTAGTAGCCTAGGAGTAAGAATATCGCTTGGAATCCCGTAATATTTCGGATGGGCAAGTGAGGTAATTCCTCCATTTTGATGAACTATCTCTACCGCTTCTTTAATCGAGGGAAGAGGCCTTTCTCTAAATGCTGGACGGCCATTTCCAATCCATTCATCGAAAGCCTGTTGAACGGTTTCAACAATGCCGTAATCTATCATTGCTCTAGCAAGATGAGGTCTACCTAGAGAGCCCGAGGCATGTTTCTTAACATCTTCAATCGATATATCATGACCTAATTCATTCATTGCTTCGAGCATTCTCATCATACGTGGTAATCTTGCATCTTTGAGGCTGTCGAGCCACTGGGTGAACTCAGAGGGCGCACCCTCTGGAAAGTATGCCAATAAATGCCATGATGTTGGATTATGGGTCTCGCTCTGCATTTCGACCTCACAAGTAATCTCTACCCCCGGGATGAATCTAATTCCGAGTTTGTTACACTCATCCTCAGCTTCACTCCATCCAGAGTTAGTATCGTGGTCGGTTAGTGACCATACTCTTACTCCAGACTCATAGGCTCTCCTAGCCATTTCTGCAGGAGAATGCAAACCATCGGAATGATTTGAATGACTGTGAAGGTCAACTAATTCAGTCCACATTGGCATCACTCAAAATTAGGTAAGTCAGGTAATTCCAGCTCTGGAATATTCGCATTTTGGGTTTCGCTTGTAAGCAATTCATCCAAGTCAATCATGCTTGGCGTTTGGTTACTATCAGTATTAACATCTGGTTTTACACTTGGCAAGGGTACATTTGCAACTCCTTCTGTCTGGAAACCACGCTGATCGTATTTTTGTTGAACATACTGCTTGGAGGGTTCGGCATCGTTGTGGGAAACTGCTGCTGCAGACGATGCTCCAATTTCACCTGAAGATAAGGTGTCTATCGCATTTGCTACCTCTCTTTGAGCAAGTTCATTCGTTTCTCCGACAATCGAAGCAATAACTGCGGCAGTGTTTGGATTTATTCCAGTAGAAACCGTATCAAGATTGACCATTGTTGGCAAATTTTCCATGGCTTCGTATTGTGATGCTGAGCCACTATGAGTGTGGACTACGGGAATATCGCGTTCTCGTTTAGCCCACCAAGATACCGCATAGGATGCTACTACGAGGATTCCTAGAATGGTCTCTACTACACTCCAACCTTTAGCGGTGCCAATAGAAAAGAACAGTGAGAACAAAAGGAATAGAAAACCAATCAATGATACAGTATTTGCAGCAAAAGCGATGTTTGGGTGCCTCGGATCCAATTGCATCAACTCATTTTCTCTGAGAGAATCTCTCTGCTGCTGTAACAGTATTTGCCATCAGCATTGCAACAGTCATTGGACCCACGCCTCCAGGAACAGGAGACATAATTGATGCGATATTTGCGACATCGGGATGCACATCTCCTGCGAGTCTCCATCCCCTTTCTCTTGTTGCATCTTCGACTCGATTTATTCCCACATCAATTACAACTGCACCTTCCTTTACCCAACTGGGTTGAACCATTTCTGGGCGACCAACTGCAGCAATAATTATGTCAGCTGCAAGGCATTCCTGCTGGACATCTTTTGTCCTAGAGTGAACTATGGTAACGGTTGCATCTGAACCTTTGGCTGCCAGTAAGAGAGATTGTGACATACCAACATTAAATGAGCGACCAATAACGACTGCTTTCTTGCCGCTTAGTTCTACATTTCCCCATCTTAGCATTTCCATTACCCCTGCAGGTGTACAAGGAATCATACCATCCAATCTACCCTGGACTATCCTTCCAAGATTAGTTGGATGAAAACCATCTACATCTTTCTCCGGATCAATCAAATCTGTAAGAGACTCTTCATCCATATGAGATGGAAGTGGTGATTGAATCAAAATACCGTGCAAAGAGTCATCATCATTCAATTGTTGAATTGTTTTTTCGATATCGATTTGAGGTGTGTTTTCAGGGAATTCAAGGTGAGTTGATTTGATACTCAATCGTTCACATGAACGAATTTTATTTCTTACATAAACATGAGAAGCGGGGTCATCACCTACAATAATCACCGCCAAATGTGGTGTTACGTCACATGCTTTAATTCTTGATTTCAGATTTTCTTCAAGGTCAGCCGCACAGGTCTTACCATCCAACATAACGGCTGTCATATNCGGTGCCACTAGGCTGATNGTGAAGAGGATTTTGTATCAATTATTCTTCTTCCGCCCACAGNNTTGCACCACAATTTGAACATGTAAAGGATTTAGGCTTAGANCCATCAACTGTTTCTAANTGACCACANGGCCCACAGAGTATTGTCGATTTTATTGGTTCATCCAGCGTTACATCAACCCGATACATGAATCGCCCAGCATCTGGCAGTCTCTCTAACGATGGCTGCCATGAAGCAACACCTTCCGCACTTAATCCCATACTACTTGGTGTTGACATGCCAATGATGAAACAGATTATCCCGCTTACACCTGCTATTGCGCCCATTAGTATGTTTACAGAGGTAGAGAAAATCGCACCACTTACNATGAGTACAATNCCTGAGATTAGGAAATTCTCCCTTACATTTCTCATTAAATCAACTCATTGCTTTGCTTAATGCCATGGCAACTTTTGGAATGCTATCTGTTGGTAGAGCGCACAATCCTATNCTNACGCCACCGTTTAGTGGTACTAGGAATACATCGTTTTCTGCGCACTTTTCAGCTACTGCTATGGGGTCTGACGACTCAATCCATGCAAAGAAACCATCCATGGTAGGATTGATAGNCACTCNTAATTTTTCGCACTCAGAATTGAGGATATTTCTTCTATTGTCTAAGAGATCTTTCAANCGGTCTCTCTCNTCACTCCATGCCTTACCACCCTCTTCACTAGAATGCATTTCGCTTACACAAAATTGTGCCACTCTTGGGGTTGCACTCCATGTTTGTCTTCCAGTTACACTCATCACTGTATCAAGTCTGTCTGTAACTTCTTTCTCTGGGTGCATGGATACCAAAGCTCCTGTTCTTAATCCATAAATTGTGTGAGATTTTGATAAAGATACTGCAACACANATCAGCAANTTNTCAGGCCACATCATACCATTTTCAATTTCGTTTAGAATAGTATCNGCCCACGCAAATGGTTCATCNGCATACAAACTGTAAGCAGAATCAATTANCAATGTATGTCCAACATTCTCATTNTTCAATGCTGAGTCTACAAACGTCTCAAGACATGCGATTCGACCTTGCTCAGACATTGACAAACCAGTTGGATTATGTGCTGGATCATTGAGCCAAACCATCACCTTTTTTTGGGTTTTAACCAGTTCTTCTAATTGAGATGAAAACTCCTCTTTAGCAAAATATGGATGTTCATCATTTGCCTCTGGAGGTAAAAGTGGCCATGTTACAAAACCTAATTTGTTATTCTCGAGGAAACCTTTGTATGGCCCCCAGTACCTATCTCTAAGCAAGACATTGTCGCCCGGATCGAGGAAATTGTTGGCTGCAAGATACAAGGCTCCACTGCCACCCGGACTTGCTGTTGAGGCAAAATTGAATCCAAGGTTTTCGAGTTTATCTCTAGAATCCCCAAAGGCAAGGGTTTTNGATAAATCAAGAAATGCTGGTAGGCCTGCGAGTGGGGCATANGCTGAAATTTCAACTTCAGGAGATTCNCTTATTGCTGAATCTACTGCCTTATTTATNGCTAAATTCCCATCATCCTCAAGCAAAGCGCCTATTGTGCCATTCACAGCATCTTTTCCTTCTGCCTTGGCATCTTGGTACCTCGCCCACCAACTGAAGATAGTGTCACTGCCTTGTTTCAAAGCGCCTGACGCATTGAGTAAATTCTCTCCAGCCATACCATNGGCAGATGGTTTGAGGATATTTNACTGCCGACGCATTCATGAAGGAAATCAAACTCGGCGTGAGTGCAGCCAACGTAGCACAGCTGGTAGTGCGTCGGATTTGTAATCCGACGGTCGGGGGTTCGAGTCCCTCCGTTGGCTCCATACTAACATCAAGGAATACAGCATGTAGATTGATTTCTAAAATTTANATAAACTACAATTCACAGTATATTGGTTTTCAACCATCCAAGTAATTCAAAACCTGTTCTTCCTACGCAAATCCATGGCGGAGTTAACCAACCCTGAGCGAAGAATGCTCCGCACACTAAAAACTCGCAAAAATGAATGGAATCTTGATGAAATATTGCATGCNTGTGAATGGANTGACCAAGCCNTAGCAGTTTCAGCAGGTCATGGGTTGACAAATCTTGGTTTAGCCAAAACGCTCGAGACAAGCCAAAGAGATGTGATNTTNGGAAGTGAGGGGGAAAAAGCTCTNCAAAACGGGCTTCTTGAATCAAGATTATGGGCGTTCATTCAATCTAACCCTGGAGCAAGTATGAAAGATTTAGCTCAAAATTTTGAGAAAANTGAGGCAGGACCTGGCGTTGGTCTGCTAAAGGGTCTGGGNGTTTCATTACAAGGAGGAAGTTTCTCNTACAGCAATCCCGAACAGGTNAATTTATTGNTAAAAGAGCGTGAGGATTTCATAGCAAACCCTTCACTTGANANTGACTTGTTCGAGCATTTCAAAGGNAGAAAAAATCTCATTGAAGTAGTCGAGGTTGTCTCTCGGACTTGGAAAGTTACAAANCAAGGAATGGAAATTTCTGAAGNTGANTTAGAAGAGGTNACACGCATTGCGGAAATAACACCAGAGTTGCTGCAAAGTGACNCTTGGAGAGATGCTGAGTTTAGACCATACGATGTTAGTCTCGAAGCATCTATGCCGAGATCNGGACGTAGCCACCCAATGCAGGCCTTGATTGAAAGAATACGTTCNATATTCTTAGAAATGGGATTCTCAGAATTAGTAGATGACTATGTCCAGACNGCGGGTTGGAACATGGATGCATTGTTTATNCCTCAAGACCATCCAGCAAGGGAAATGCAAGATACATTTTACCTCGAAAGGCCCAAGTCAATCAAGTTAGACAAAAAATTGCTAAAAGATTGGAAAGCGATTCATGAACATGGGGGTAATACCGAATCAACTGGCTGGGGTGGAGAATTCAGCGAGGAAATTTCACAAAANGGGCTATTGAGAACTCATACTACTGTAAATACAATTCAATATCTAGCACAAAACCCAACAGAACCGTGTAGAATGTTTGCGATTGATAGGGTATTTAGAAAGGAAAGTATAGACCGAACACACCTACCCGAATTCCATCAAATTGAAGGCATAATAATGGAGCCTGGAGCTAACTTGGGTATGCTAGTCTCCACGCTCAAAACTTTNTACAAAAAAATGGGATATCCTGAGGTTAGGGTAAGGCCAGCATACTTCCCTTACACAGAGCCTTCTTTGGAGGTTGAAGTNAAGTGGCGAGGGAAATGGCTNGAACTAGGTGGAGCTGGAATCTTTAGACCAGAAGTCACAGAACCGCTTGGAATCAAAGATCCTGTCTGTGCTTGGGGTATGGGATTAGAAAGATTAGCAATGTTAGTTCTAGGTCTTGATGACATACGACAATTGTATATNTCAGATCTTGAATGGCTCAGAAATCAACCAATTCTCTGAGTCAGTCTTGTTTTCTGCAAATAAATAGAATCCNTAGGGATTACTTTANGACAAGTGTCTTCCACGTTTGNCNCATGAGAAGGACCAGAGTGGTGGCCACTATAGGACCATCATCNTGGGANTTAGATAAACTTCAATCNATTTTTGACTCTGGAGCAGATGTATTTCGCTTGAATTACTCTCATGGTGAGCCGGAGGATAAGACAGATTTGTANAAAAAAATACGATCCTTGGAAACNNGTGGNAAAACTACCTGCATATTAGCAGACTTACCTGGCCCAAAACTAAGACTTGGTGAGTTCAAAGGTGTAAGGCTATTAAAANANGGAGAGGAAATCAGACTTTTGTGTGGTAAAAAGAAACATGATGGTACCGAGTTACCTGTAGAATATGATGGATTATCTGCGGAGTTAAATGTAGGGGATTCAGTTCTACTGGCTGATGGGTTAATCCGCTTGTCTGTGAGTGCAACCGGTCAAGAAAAATCGTCATTTGTTGATTGTATCGTTGAAGATGGTGGGCCATTGACAAGCAGGAAGGGAATAAATGTCCCTGGGACAACGGTAGACCTACCTGCTATTGGTGAGAAAGATAAGGCTGCTCTAAGCCATGCCCTTGAGCAAGGAGCAGATTGGGTTGCTGTATCTTATGTCCGAAGCGCTGATGATATCANTGNNANTTCNAAAGAGGCAATCAAGGCAGCGGGGCTGCATACACCGATTATCGCCAAAATAGAACANCCTGCGGCATTGAAAAATCTACATTCTATTCTTGATGCTGCGGATGCNGTAATGGTCGCAAGAGGAGATTTAGGNGTCGAGATTCCACTAGAGCAAGTACCACTTGCTCAGCAGAAAATTATTGATGCTGGATTGATGAGAGGAATGGTAGTTATTGTTGCTACACAAATGTTGGAATCAATGACCCTAAACCCCAGGCCAACCAGAGCTGAGGTAAGTGATGTTTCTACAGCGATACGTCATGGNGGCACAGCAGTAATGCTTTCTGGAGAAACAGCATCTGGAGATCATCCCATTTCAGCCGTCCAAACTATGGTGAAAATCGCTACTGCTACTGAGGATGGGCTAATGTCTTCAGGAGTAACTCCCGGAGCGCTCTCTAAATTCCGATCTACAAGGGCTGTTGCTCACGCAGGAGTTGAACTCGCTAGATTATCTGATGCCCAGCATATACTCGTTGCTACTCAACATGGAAACGCCCCAAGATTGGTTTCAGGTTACCGGCCAGNTGCTAACATTATTGCAGTAACAGACAGGATAAGAGCCGCTCGAAGATTAAATCTAATTCCCGGAGTAAAATCCGTCATGGTAGAGGAACACGAAAGAGGTTCACAAACAATGCAAGATGCCATACACATACTCGCAAGTGAAGGACNNATCAAAACCGGTGACAGGNTTGTTGCAATTTCAGGCTCGCCACTAGCCATGCGAGGTGCAACCAGTACTGTACGCCTCTACCGTTTGGAGCCGAATGGAGTCATTTCAGGTACAGAGTGAAGTTTCAGAGGAAAATTNAACGCAAGGTTCAATTCTTAAGAATCACTGGAAAGTGCATGAGTGTCAAACCACTGAACACTATNCTTGTCGTAATCGGACTNGTATTAGTCAGCCTCAACTTAGGNCTTGGAGTTTATGCCACTGGCCAAGTCGCTGCCGCAGTAGAGGAAGCTGTTGCTACNAAAGTAAAAGATGACATTTGTGAAGACACGTTGTGTACTAGTGTGGTTGAGGATTGGAAAGAATCTACAAGCCAGAGAAGTTTCTATGCATGGCATATCACCAATGTTGATGATGTAAGTGAGAATGGTGCAGACCCANTTTACGAAAAGATTGGGCCAATAACATATGACGTAACTTTGAACAGGGATGTGGAAAATTACGATATCAAGAATGGCCTGTTAACTTATTCTCAAACCACTTCATATGATTGNTCTGAAGATACTGAAGTCCCATGCTCGACAGAAATTAGTCAGCTAAATATCGCCTTCAACGCTCAAGTTGTTGGTGCGACNGGAACTGCTGTTAACGCAATAATGGGAATAACCAAGACTGGTTTTGCCTCAGGAGTACTTGACATTCTTCTTCAGAAAGGTTCTGCTGCATATGCAGTGGCTGATGAAATCGAAAATGAACACATGGCACTACTTGGTTCACTCGAAGGCCCAGGAAGTGCTTACATTGTCAATACTAATACACACAATTCTGCTGAGTCATATTTCCTAGATGGAATGTTTGAAGCTTTTAATGACGCATATGGTGATGCCTTCTTGGATGATGATACGAAGACCTTCCTTGGTGAAGGATTTGTTGAACCNCTATGGGTTGATGGTGATTGGAATGANGACGGTGACGGAATTCTTGANGANGATGAATTNTGGTANTATGATAACAATGGTAATCTGGTTGGAGATCTTAATGAAAACGGGATAATCGACAATGAATCCTCATCATTCATTTCTGCNATAAACCTTGAGTATGCTTTCTACAATGCAGTTGGACCNGATGGGGAAGACTTGTCTCTCATCAATTACATGGGCCCTNTAGTTTATGCCGCNATGGGTGAGCCCGAATCATATGAAGAAATAGTAAACAATCCCGAGGACTCTGTTACACTAGAAAGNGCAGAAATGTGGAATTTCGCTCATCCAACAGATCTCAACATTACATTGTCAAGAGACTGGACCNTGTATGGTGGGCTCGGGAAATTAATGTTAGACTACGGTGCTGGCAACGATGATTACAAAACGGACTATTCTGAAGACGACGTTAACCTCTCAACACGCGTACTAAGATTGATGGATGTCGATCTTGACGACGATGTCGCAAAAGATTTCTTGACACTGGGAGATGGAACTGATGAACCGTTGGGTATTTTGGCAGTAAGTGAATCTGGTACTTCCTTNGGNCTGACTGAGTACTTGGAGATGAATCAACAAACTGCAATNGANACNTATGGATTGACTGCTTATCAGCATCAAAATTTGAAAGCATACGCCTCAGACTGGGCAGAGGATAGGTCAGTACTACCGCAAATTCTCCTTGGCGGTGAGGGATATATNACCGCATCAGAGTTCGTAAACCAAACATTTGGAGCTGAGAATCCAATCGATGGAGAGTACATGCAATACTCGCTTAATCAAGAAGGGAGATGGGGCTCAGGAATTGACGGATTTCCTACAAGTGANCCAATAAATTTGACACAAGAGGAAAGTGCAAACATACTATTCGGAGAGTGGGGGTTAACTACCAGAAANGGTGCTAGCATGTTCCTNTACGGTGAANTAAGCGGTAAAACTCTTCCAATNAACTACAGCAATGAAAACGAAATTGTTGAACAGGANGATTGGACTGACGAATTTGTTGCCTCAATTTACGAGATAGATGTGAATGCAGCCGCAGCAACAAGGATGCTANTAATGGATGAAATCTTCAAAAACTTCGTTCCAGATTTCCTAATCGATTCATTTGGTACCTCCATGTACTTGACTCAGCCAATGAATAATTGGTTACTTGGATGGCATGACCCAGTAAANGCATATCTGGCAACTGGAGATTCCGAAAATATGACTGCAGGATGGACTAGTCTAGAGGCTAACGAAACATTCTACGGTTCNGGTGANCACATGGANGGAGGTAAATCGACTGGTGACCCAGCACTGGTTACAATTTGTACTGGTGAGGTTGACACATGTGACAAAGGAGANACTGTTCAAGTTGGTGACGATGAATATGTGTCATGGAAAAACGCTACCAAAGAAGAAAACACATACNGATTAATCTCCGCAGAAATTCAACAAGAAACTACTGGAGGTTTCTTGACAGGTGATGGTGACCTTGTCGATTTAGCAGGCTATGGCTACGCTGAAATAGAATGCAGCTCNGAAGGATTACTCAAAGGAGTACCTGTAGANATCTGTGAAGCAAGTATGGATCCATTGAGCAGATCAATACAGGCCAAGTTAGTCAATAGTGGTGAGTTACTTGATGCNATTCCAGGGGTTCTCCCNGTATACTTTGGAAGCGAGGTTACTATGAAAGCAGANAAAATTAGTGGTGCNATAATCGGTGGTGAATCACAATCGATATTTTGGTTGGATACCAGAGAAACTACTAACCAAAGAGAGCCACCAACCCAAGNCGACTTNCAAGAGGTTTTCATGATTCAATCNTCTGCTGAATTAGATGACGAAACNGCNGAGGCAATGGAATCGCAAATCGTCACAAACCAAGACCAATTTGCATACTTCACAAACTTTGACCACTGGATNGATTATGTTACNTTGAGCATATGGATTGTAGGTCTTACTTCGNTTCTTCTAGGAGCAGGATTGATACTCAAAGACACCAAATCNAGCACATCAAACAAGTGGGCAGAACCGGAAGACAGCACTCCAAAAATGGATGCAGACGAAGATGAGATGGAAACAAGTTCTAACGAATCAAAGNNAGAAGTTGATTGAAAATTCTATACAGGGTCTAAATAACATAGNCAATNTACANNAANGCGAGGAGAGAGAATGCAGCCCCAGATGCAACCACAACAGGTAGTCATGTCACCCAACACTTATGCCCCTNCANCAGAACCACAATTCAGGGATAAGGATGCAACGTCAATAAATGGGTTCCTCGGATTAGGAATACACATCGGACTAAGTTTGTTCAACATAATATTGCTAGCGACCGGACCCGGAGCATTNTTGCTCATAATCACAGGACCGATATGGATTATACTTTGGAATTCCTACGTTATAGTCAACCCTAANGAAGCAGTAGTTACTCAATTCTTTGGAAAGTATGTCTCNACNCTCAAAACTGAAGGTTTCAGGTTTTTCTTAAACCCGCTTTACCAAAAATCAAGAATATCATTCAAAATAAACAATTTCGAATCTAGCAAATTNAAAGTTAACGATGTTAATGCAAATCCAATAGACATCGCTGCAGTTGTAGTTTGGAGAGTATATGATGCTGCAGAAGCAATGTTCGAAGTGGAGCATTACAGCCATTATGTGCAAATCCAAAGCGAAGCTGCTCTAAGAGAAATGGCAACAAAGTATCCATACGATGCTATTGAAGAAAAAGACATTGGAGGAATCACTCTTTCCAGTCATCAAGATGTTATCGCCAAAGAGTTGCAGAGGTCTGTAGATGCTAGATTAGCTAGAGCAGGAATTCAGGTTCTCGAAGCAAGAATCAGTTACCTAGCATATTCAACGGAAATCGCACAAGCAATGCTGCGAAGACAGCAAGCTAGCGCTGTTGTCGCCGCTAGGAGAGAGATTGTTGATGGTGCAGTTGGAATGGTAGAATTGGCACTACAACAACTAAGCAGTAAAAATATCATAGAGCTCAATGAAGAAAAGAAAGCTACTATGGTTAGCAATCTACTAGTTGTACTGTGCTCGGAAACAGATACTACACCAGTAGTCAATACAGGTTCCCTACAATAAGGTGAACATAATGAATACAGGCACAAAAGTTGTACTCGTACTTGGCGTACTACTCCTGTTTGGAGGTGTTGTGGCTTTTGCTTTGGGAGTTAGTACTGCTGGGGATATTGAAGAAAATGTTGAAAATTTTGATTTCGCAGCTGAAAACCAAACTTCTGGTACAATCTACATCGAAGACAACGATGATGTAGGCGACATTGGCGTCACGTTCTATGTTAAAGGAACATACACAGATGATAATGATAACCAGATTTGGGATGTTTGCGAAAACACACAAATCACAATCACAGCAGTTCCGAATGTAAATCTCGACTGGGAAGGTGCTGAAGAACACAACGGAGGTTTCTACAGTGAAGTAGTCTACAACTACAGTGGTGGGGATGAATCCGATTGTGCAGTTGATGATAGGAACAAAGATACATCGCGAAGCAATGACGGGCTAGTCAAAGTTGGAAGAGCATGCTATGCCTGTTATGCTGGTGACTTAACATTCGAGTCCAATGTATCTGTTTGGGTAATTTATGACGACAAAGTACTCGAAGGGGTGCTCGAAGATGTTGTTGGTTTTCTAGCTGGATCTGCTATCGGTTTCTTAGGGGTTTGTTGTGGTGTAATATTCCTCGTTATCGGCATTACCATGGCTTTCACCATTAAATATCAACCAGACCATCAAGTTATGTTTCAACAACAGCAAATGATGCAGCAGCAACCAAAGATGCAAGGACCTTCCCCCTACAGTGAGTCAAACCAAGGTCATTTACCAACCAGAACGCACATGTCCCAGCCAGATTTCAGCAAACCAGGAGGAGGACTTTAATGGAATTTAATTCTAGACTAATTATCAATCTCTCTATAGCCATACTTATGCTATCATACGCAGGATATTGCTGGATTAGACAAGGAGTTCATGTCCGTGGCAAGGGTTGGCAAACTAGAGAAAATGCTCCAAAATCGTTCTGGTTCAGCATTATACTCTACATCATACTTGGAATAGGAATGCTTGTTGTTAATTTAGTAGTCTTTAGGAAGTGATTTTTCATCACTCAAAATCAACTAAATCGCTCCTAGAATCTTNATTAGGTCTGATTTGTTCATACACAATTTCAAGTATTACAGGCTCGTGTTAAGTNCATGTTCCCACAGAAAAACGTGCTTGGAGNAGAGATTGGAGAATGCTCTTGCAAACCAATGACTGGTTGGTATAGAGATGGCCATTGCCACACCGATGAGATGGACAGAGGATCTCATACAGTCTGCTGTATTGTGACACAAGAATTCCTCGAATTTGCTAAATCAAAAGGAAACGACCTAATGACACCAGCACCGCATTTCAATTTCCCCGGGCTTAAGCCAGGAGATTCTTGGTGCGTTTGTGCTAGGACATGGCTGGATGCAATGAACAATGGAGCAGCCTGCCCTGTAGATTTAGAAGCTACAAATATCAAGGCATTAGAAATAATCCCACTCCAAATATTAGAAGACCGTGCAGTCTAATTATCCGCTTTCGCTAATAGAATTCTTTTCTGATAGGATTTTTCTCGCATCCATTTTCAAGAATGGTGTGTAAAGGGCAGGTAAAACGAAGATGCTTGATACTAATGCTAGTATTATCGCAACGACAAATACCTGTCCAAATAATTGCAGTGGAACAAGCGAAGAAAAATTGAGAACTGAAAAACCACCAGCAGTGGTTAGTGCGGCACCAAACATAGCTCTGCCCGTTGTTGCAACAGATTTTGTTGTCCATTCCACGGGTTCCGCTGTAGGAGCATGTTCTACCTCTTCCTCCAAACGTGTAGTTATGTGAACTGCATAATCAACCCCTAAACCTAGTGTTAAAGCACCTATCGTAACAGTCTGTGAGTTTAACTGATAACCTGTGAGTCCCATTATGCCATAAACCCATATCACCACTACCATCAATGGAACCCATGTGACAAAACCTCTCGCTGATCCTGCGACTATGTCTCGTTGCCTAAATGAATTAATTGCAATTAGCATTACAAGAATAACACCTGCTACTGTTGCTGTTGAAGTCACTGCAGAGTCGGCTACATCTGCAGTTACTTGCGCAAGAATCAGCGATCTCCCAGATACCATTACGGAAAAATCCTCATCGCTTTGTTCACCAATTACTCTCAAATCATTACTAAGTTGAGATTCAAAGTTTGCAGTCGCTTGCCAATCAAGGGTAGCGGCTTGGAATGAAATCAAAGTCTGACTTGCATCGGAGTTTAGTTTACCACTAGAGACATTCCTTCCATCACTTGTCAAAAGCCATGCTTTCAGCTCTGCATAAGATTCAGGATTAGAATCTAGATTTGCCAACAAATCGTTAAGTTCAGAGTTAGAATTCTTTGAACTTTCTAAAACATCCCAAATTCCAGTAGGTACATCTCTAACTTTGCTATTGTTGACAAGTTCAAGTAAAACTCCGTCATAGATGCGTTTTCCTTCCATGGAAATAACATCGCCTTCAATCACGGCATAAAGTGGTGAAGGGCTATTTTGGAATTCGTCTGCGATCATCAAATAGTCTTGTACAACAGGGACAGAATCATCAAAATTATCTCTTGTATCAAATCCTACCTCCAGTGCTTGAAAACCCATAAACATAGGAATAGAAATTATTGTTGTAGCGATTAAAACGATTGCTGGTTTCGCAGATAATGAACCAATTCTTGTTGAAACAGGCCCAATGTCGTTTCGTCCTGACTTTTCCAAGGGGAGCCTCTTAGGTGGTATCATCATTAACAAAGCAGGTAATGCGGTTATGGAAAGAAGATAAATGAAAAACAATCCAATCGCAATTACTGTTCCAAATGAGACAAGGAACTGCTGGGATGAAAATCGGAACGAAAGAAATCCAACCATATCTGTAAAGATTGCAACAAGTAATGCCGCTGAGGTTAATATCGTACCTTTTCTTATTGCATTCCTCCTAGCATCTACTGAGAAATCTCTCAAGGTTTTTCTTCCCTTGGGCTCACTCTTTTCTTGGTCTTGAAGTTCCTCCCTTATCCTCGCAACCACGTGTAAACCATAATCCACTCCTATAGCAAGAAGTAGTATTGGGATTGAATTCATCGCTGCGTTGAACACCATCTTAACGCCAAGGAAAGTAAGAATTCCTGCCATACCATATGTTGCTATTATAGCGAAAACGGTTAGAACCAAAACGCTAGCAGTATCTCTTAAACTTCTAAATTTAGTCCACAGAATGAAGCCTAACAATAGCAAACAAATGGAATTTAGTATTCCTAATTCCTTGCCTAAATTATCATTTTGTCCTGTAGCGAATTGAGCAAATGAGAAAACTGAAATATCCTCATCACCTGTTTCTTTCAATGCTTTTTCTTTTAGCTCATCAGCCCAGATTGTAATTTTATCTTGGACATCTCCGATCACTTCAACATCATGTTCAGATGGTTCAGTAACAACAGCGATAGTAGTCAACACAGGCCCATCAGATTCCCATGGATTTGTTTTGTCATCTGCTGGTAAACTAGCGATTAGTTGAGACCTGTAATCTAAACTTTGCATTCCAATTAATGCTCCTAGTTTTGCAGAAATTTGACCTACAATAACTGTCAAATTAGAATTGTTTGACAATTCCAATAGATTTTCAATTTGAGAACCAATGGAAAATAAATTTGCTGAAATATTCTGTCCTGCATCGATTCTTTCAAGCCATTCAGATGGATTTCCCGCATCCCAATTACGAAGCATTTGGCTTGTTACTAATGATGGTTCAGGTATCTGTAACGATGCTAATTCCAACTGTTCGAGACTTTCAGAAATAGTTGAGTTATTGGAGTTAGAAACAAGCGATATTGAGTTCTGTAAAGGTGTTATCCAAGTTAATGCTAACACAGGATCTTGCATCATCTGCCATGATATTGCCGCACTGGCCATTCCGCTATTTGCTTGTATACCAGATATCGGATACTGGTACTCTCCCAAATTTTCATCTTCGAGTAATATTGCCTCCAATTTTGCTAACTGAGTCCATGTTTCATTTGATTTCAATGCTCCAGGTTCAATATGATCTATGAATCTAATAAAATCAATCGATGCTTGATATTCATCCTCAACCTCATTAAGTAACCTAACAGTCTCATTGTCTGGGAAAAACGCATCCTCACTATTATCAAATTTGATGAACATAGCATTGGGGACTATTGCTAGAATTAATACAAGAATTAACCCTAACGACGCTTTTGGTCTGTTTACACTTATTCCCGTTAGATTATCAAAGAAATTTTTCATTTAATCCCTAAACTAAAGCGGGAATTTCTTGGTTATATTATTATGTTTGAATTCTAACATTACTGCTGCTAATTCTAGCAGATGTTTGGTGCCGGGAGCGGGGCTTGAACCCGCGACCTTCGGATGTCTCAGACATTTGAAGGGGCTTTAGTACGTCACAATTAGTTCCTTAGAACTGCCCTATGAGTCCGACGCGCTACCAACTACGCCACCCCGGCAAGCAGTTCGCCCACCATACACCCCTCTTTGAATAATGCGGAACAATTTAGATTTTGTTTTCAAAATAAATCACAATCATGACCACAGCCTTCATTCACTGTCACCTTTACGGAGTGTTGATGGTCGACATCAATACTGCCATGGCTGCCGCCGCTGCAGATAGACGCAATCGTGGTACTGGTGATAAGGAGAGAAAGAAAAATCGCTCCGGTGCAGACATGGGGATAGAAGCATTTGATCCTGTAAAACATGTAAGGAAAGAAAAAGCAGATACAGTATCAATGTGGTTGGTTATTGGATTTTCAATAGTCTTATCGCTTATCATGCGTTATGTTGCAATGCCAAGTGCACAAGATAATGCTGATATGCTGTGGTTCATTCCAATGATGGCTATCTTTCTTCTTCCATCTATCCACAGGGCTATACTACCGGAAAAATTCACTGAACACTACACTAAAGGAACATGGTTCAAAGCATCATTTTTGCATATTTTCACTTGGTTAGCAATCACCTTCTTGCTGACCAATGCACCGTTTGCTGATATCGTAGCACCCCAGGTAGATGATGGGTGGGGAATTATCTCCGAATCAGAAGATGATTTTAATTTCACAAAATCTTCAGGAGGGGCTGTTACTCTAACCGAGGGCTATCAAGGAGCTTTCTATATTGTTGTAGCATTCACAGATAACTATGATGCCAAAGATTCTGTTTACGAAATAAAGTTTGATGGCAATAGCACAAGCAACTCTTGGGATATTGTACAATCAAAGGATGAAGGAGCACTTGACTCTATCAGAAACCACAAAGATATCGATTATCCAATTGCCATTAAGGTGCCTGAAAATTTAGATGTTGGAACTTACAATGTAGAAATCGATGTTACTGAAGAAGGTGACCCATGGGAAAACACTCGAACTGTAAAAATGAAACTCATTGTAGAGGAATTGGTTGAAGAATCAACCGAGTAACTTAGAAAGGCGAGCTGTAAGAGCATCAAGCTGAATTGCTTCTCCGCCCCCTTCGACAAGTCTGAAATCTATTTCTGCCATCAATTCTGTGAGTTCTAATTTTTGTATCTCAGATAAGAAATCTGCACCATACAATTCTCTGTGTAATTGGTTTACAAAATCAGTACCTGCAAGACCGTACTTATCGAGCAATTCCCGTAACCTTCTTCTCGCTGCATGAAATCCATCTTGCCTACATGCCATTAGATACTGGTGTAGCGATTCAGGAGGGGCTGTAGCACTGGTTTCATAGATCAGAGAGCGTGTGACATTCTTCTCCAATGCCGCTGCGACTTGCAGAGCAGTAATCGCCTTTCTCAAATCTCCCTGAGAAATTCTTACCAAAGCTTCTGCAGCCTCATCATCTAGTACGACTTTTTCAGATTCAGCTACATACTTTACTTGCTCTGAAACCTCGACATCTGCTAGAGGCCTAAATCGGAAAACTGCACATCTACTTTGAATAGGTTCGATGATTTTACTAGAGTAATTACAAGAGAGAATGAACCTGCAAGTTTGTGCATACTGCTCCATAACTCTCCTAAGAGCTCCTTGTGCATCGTGTGTCAATGCGTCCGCTTCATCCAAGAAAATTATTTTGAAATTAGCACCACCATATGGAGCAGTTCTTGCAAATTGCTTGACTTTGGTCCTAATGCTCTCTAATCCACGTTCATCGCTAGCATTCATTTCTAACAAATTATTCTTAAATTCAGGTCCAAACACATCACGAGTCAATGCCATTGCTGCTGTGGTTTTTCCAGTCCCTGGCGGTCCTGCAAATAGTAAGTGAGGAAAGTCAGCAACTTTGGCATAAGAGGCGAGTCTTTGAACGACGGATGATTGACCACGGATATCTCCAACCGTCCGAGGACGGTGTCTCTCAACCCACAACTCGCTCATGCAAATCTAGGTCAGAAAAGGATGAACTTGAACCTTCGCTTTCAAAAAAAGAAACATCGATTCTATCGGCCACCCTACGGGTGGCCAGCCGAAAGGAAACTATACTGGCTCCTTTGTTGGGTGGGTGAGCCCCATGTCATTACAGGACCGCAACCGCCGCAGAATTGCAAGTTCACTACTAATGGTTTTGATGTTTTTATTTGCAGACTTATCCGTACCAAGCGCCATTTCTCAGTGGCAAGATGAGCAGCTGGAAGAACCACAAACAGTGTACCAGACTACATCCTCATTTTCAGCATCAAAGGATACTGCTATTGATTCTGCTAACCCAAATACGAATTACGGGATGGATGAAACCGCTGACTTAGGATTGACTCTCTTCGGTGAATCACGTATCCTTATCTCATTCAACAATTCAGTTCCTGCTGGAGATTTGGTTAATTCTGCAACCTTGGATATGACCTGCGGTGTCGATCCTTTGACAATCGGTACGATCAACATTTACACAGCTCGCCTGAAAAGGGCATGGAACGAGTCTAACGCAGACTGGAATAGCCCTGATACCGGTACGAACTGGGGATTAAACGGTGCGGACGAATCATCTGATAGAGGATTGTGGGAACCCCCGTTCCATGGATATGGCAATAACACATTTTCGATTAACGTAACAGCAATTGTGCAGGAAGCAGTAAGAAATTCACGCAGCTCGATAGATATCCTAGTCACTGCGACTGGCACGTCATACAATTGTCACATGTCCGAATCAGTAACAACATCGAGCAGGCCGTCTCTTGAGGTAACTCACACAAACGGCACACACACCAACGGAGGTTCACTAAATCCAAACTTCGTTGAAGATGGTGCGGCGTTGATGAATTCTGATTCGTTTATACTCTCAGCAGCAACTAACCCAACCCTTTCATGGGACTCATCAACAGGAGTTGATGCTCAAGTTCAACTATCGGTGAGCCCTCAGTTCAAATCAGATGCTGATGACACGTGGTTCTACAACACGAAGGATAACTCCTCACTCTTCACAATCAGTTCTGGGTCTGGTGAAATGCAAGTACCAACTGGAGACGAGTTATCCAATTCAACAACTATGTATTACAGGATGAGAGCTGTAGATTCAACCGATACGATTGGTGCATGGCAAAGTGGCTACTTCCATCTCCCTGGTCACAGTGTCTCTGAAGTAAACGGATATGGCCAATTTACATTCAGTTTTGATGATTTAGGACTTGTTGACAAAACAATAGAAGACTCATTCATCGGATCAAGTAACGCACTGAAGAATACAAACTTTGGCCAAGAAGGTAATATCACAGTCGGTTCATCACCAACTCTAGACCAATATGGGCTTATGAGAGTCAATCTTGATGACGTTGGATTGCACACCAATGCAACGATAATATCTGCAAGCCTTGTCATGGAAAGAAGTTCATACAGCGGAACTGCTGATGTGAGTATGCATATCATGGACTCCGAAGAGTGGACTGAGACTGGAGTAACATGGAGAAAATATGATGGAACATACTACTGGGACGACGGCGGTAGAAGTCCATCCATGTCTGTTGGCGCCTTCGAGGGAGACCAATCATCATCGACGATAGAGACTGACATTACGGCAGCATTGCAAAAGTGGATTGATGATAACCGTGATGCAATCCAATCAGGAAATAGCCCGGAGAAGGGTATGGACATAATGATGGTTGCTTCTACATTTGGCATTGAAGAATCTACGACCCAGTCAGTGAATTTGTGTAGCACAGAAGCCCTATCCTGCAATCAGCCATATCTCGACATTACTTACGGATGGGATAACACTGGTGCTCCAACAATACCCACTCACATTTCGCCTCAAGACGGCCATTCTGTGTGGAATCTTAGTGGGGACAACCTATCAGGAAACACCATGCCAACGCTATCTTGGGATGGGACTATATCTTGGACTGGCGACATGCTAATGCAGGTATCAACTGACCAAGAATACCGAAACATAATTCATTCATTCAATACTTCAACAACATCAGAATTTTCCGAAACAGACGGAAACTGGTCGATATCATCTACAGACGCACTTCAGACTGGAGTAATGTATCACTGGAGGTTAGCTCAAGTTGACTCAACTGATTATCACCATTCATGGTGGTCTACATCGTCTTTCCTTGTTTCCGGTTTGGAATCTGAACACCTACAAGATGATGAACATAGACTCAGACTATCTCACGGTAATGCAACAACCGCAGGTGATGCACCTAACTGTATGGACACCTACATTGACAGTGGTACTCCAACAAATAACTACAACGGAGAAGAAGAAATGCAGATTTCTTACAATACCTTCCCATCTGAAACATCCATACTCTTGGGTTGTGATTTGACCAGTCACCTTCTACCTTCTGGATATGCGGTCAAGACATCAAACCTGAAACTCAGGCTTGCAGATTACCCAAGTGGATCACCTGTTGTGGGTGTTTGGGAAAGTCGACAGCACAACTGGACCGAAGACTCAGCAACATGGTCTACTTTTGATGGGACAAATAATTGGGGAACTTCCGGTGCAAAAGGATGGGAAAGAGCAGGACTGCTGGATTCTGTTACTCTTGACAACTCTTTCTCCGCAGGAGATTGGGTTGACTTTGACATTTCTCTTGCGGTTCAAAACGCTATGAGAGAAGACCGTTCTGTNGACNTGATTATTGGAATCTTGGGTGTTGGATCNGGATCAAATAGAGACGCTCTATTNTACCCTAACAATGCTAATTCTGCAAACCGGCCAGAGATTTCATTCGTTTACGTACCGGGTTCTGANGCACTACCATCTGAACCTGTGCCCGTTACACCGACAAACGGTTCTTGGGCTGTTGAAACTGGAATCAACATTGCTCCAGACACAACTCCAAGCCTGACTTGGAATTTTTCGGCTAGTGGAGTAACCGTNGGTGGATATTCGGTTGAGATGGATACTACAAGTACATTCGATTCTCCGAATCTGATTATTGCAACAAGCTGGACTGACACAGGATTTGACATTAACAACCAAACATATGATGGTTCAGGAACAGCACTAGAAACAGGAAACACGTGGTATTGGCGTGTACGNGCGACAAGTTCGACAAACCAGATTGGAAACTGGTCCGACACTTTCCATTTCTTATTGCCCGATTTGACGACTTGGAGCATTGATTCGAATACTGCGGCTGTTGAACTACATCACAGGGAAGCNATGCCCTCTCTCAATTTACCAAATTTCATCGATACATGGGTTGCAAGNTCAGGAGTTGGTGCAACCGCTGACCAATCCTCATCAGCCACATTTAGAGTCGGCACAAACAGCACTGGTGCTAGTGCAACATCTCTGATGAAGATACCACTAACGGAATTACCAAACCCACAAAATGCTCATGTGTCCCGTGCAATGTTACACCTGTATGCACAATTTGGTTCTAGTGAAGATAACGCAGTTTCNGTNCATGCATCTGCAGTTCCATGGAACACTAGTGCNAATGGNACNACATATGATGGAGTCAATAACTGGACTCTAGCAGGAGGTTTGAGCCCACAAGACAGGGGTGAAATGGTAGACATTTCACAAGGTGTNTCCGCTGATTGGATGACATTTGACGTCACTGAATTGGTTCAATCCGCTTTTGCAAATGGTGATTCTCACTTAACGCTCACAATAGTAGGATCAAGCGGTGAAGGTCAGACAATATTCACCTCAACTGCTGGATTATCTGGAGAGAGGCCATGGCTAAACCTAACATGGACCTCAGGAGCAGCGTCTTCACCAGAATCTGCTGGAAACAATGCCAACCCTGCAACTAATGAAATCATATGGAATACAACAGGNCACGCTCTACTTCCTGGCGAAACACCAACTTTCACNTGGACACACTCAAACCAATCTAATGTTGACAATTGGAGACTATTCTTGTGGAATGATTATTCTGATGAAAGNGAAGGTTGGCAAGTATTCGACAGCCGTGAGGATTCAAGTGGNTGGGATATTACTAATCTCTCTTGGACCCCACAAACAAGCCTAGGCAATGGCGAATCATTCGAATGGTTCACACAACCAATTTCGAACAATATTCTAGGCGCAAGAAGTAGTGACACCATATTCCACATCCCTGAAGAAACTGGTAGCAGAATAAACGCCACAGATGCTGAAATTTCACTTCAGGAAGGGCAAATAGTGGAGGCTTTGGATTATCCTGCAGTATTCATGGACAGNTATATCGATCAAGGGTCAACAAANTCTGGATTCGAAAGTCTAGACAGAATGATTGTAGGTCTCTCAAATTATTCTTCATCACCAAACTTCCAGTCGTATTCTATGCTTAAGGTAAATTGGTCAGACATGCCAATTCCGGGAAGTCATGAATTTGTTAATGCAACACTCACACTGGCAAAATTGAGTGGAGGGGAAACAAATCAAGAAGAGATTAAAATCGCTGTCTGCGAGGCACATGTTGACTGGAATGAGAATGTAACATTCAATTCACCAAATGGTACTAGCACCTCATGGCCAACNCAACCTTGTGACGATACCTTTGAGGTTGCATCTGTAAGTTATGACGACTTGACAGTAGAATTCGATGTGACATATGCTGTTCAGCATGCACATGCAAGCGGGCTTGACAAAATCAACCTGTTTTTCCGAGTTGTTGATGAAAACTTGTCAATNACGGATGAATGGCATTTTGCGAGTAGTGACTACACCGCAGACGAGTCAAAGCGTCCAGAATTATCTTTGACATGGCGGACTGGAACTCAGTGGCTTCCTTCAAAGCCAACAGGACTGCTTCCCTTAGATGGTTCCACAATTTGGAATGAAAGCTCATCTAGGCCACGTGGTGCAGATAGCATAACATTCAATTGGACTGCAGGAGAATCCAACGAGACAAGATGGATTGGGCAATTATCTGCAGACAGTACTTTTGCTTCGGAAAACAGTACAATAGAAGTTGATTTCACAGATAATACCACTTTCAATGGCACATGGGATTTGACAAATCTAACCTTTGTCACAGACAGTACTGAAGCAGCAGATGGTTGGGTTTACTGGAGAGTAAGAGCAGAACAAGGACATCGCCTCGGCAAGTGGTCTGATTCGCATTCCTACAGAGTGCCTGGAGAGATTGGAAGTGATGACGGTGATGGAAATAACACAGTTACTCTTTACGATGGTTCTGTATTCGAAAACACTGGAAGATTACCAGGAGTACCAGATTCGACAATCGATTCAAATAGAGCAAATACTGCATTAGGTGAGAATGGAGAATTAGATTTAGGAATCTCTTCAGGAGGTTCAGGAGAGTCAAAAATAATTCTTACATTCGATCTATCAGAGCTACCGTTCCCATCAGCAATGACGCCCACAAGCGCATTATTATCACTGTATAGAAACAATGTATCTGGAACCTCGTCTCTCACGGTAAGCGCTCACGCATGTGACACATTTGATGAGAGCAGCGTAACATGGAATAATGCACCAAGTTGCTCGGCAAATGAAATCACACGCTCAACAATGCTGGTCGTACCAACAAATGGTTGGCAAATATGGGACATTACATCCCTTGCGCAATCTAACGTTGCAAGTGGTAACACTACAATGACGGTTATGTTACAGGCTGTTGGAACCCCCGGATCCGGCCATTCATTCTATGATAACTCTGCATCATCTTCATTCAGGCCGAAGCTGATTCTAGAGTACGTTGACAATGTAGATGGTATCATCCCACCGGGCCAACCTGTGCTGAATTATCCAAGTGACGGCGAGATATTGTACAACACAAGTACCTGGGAATTAACATCTCAAGATAAGCCACAATTAACATGGAATCCTGTAACCAATGCCACAGGATATATCGTTACAATAGCTAATACTGACGGACAGCAGAAATACAAATCATGGGAAGATTCCGAAATTAACGGTACAACTTTCACATTTAGTCAAAACTTAATCTCTGGAGAAGTCTACAACTGGTGGGTACAAGCAATCAATGAGACTATACCAGGTCCTTCATCAAGCCGTAGAGCTTTTGCAATAGGATCTCCTGTTGATCACTCTTACAATGGCGATAATACATGGACATACACATTCCAAACTGGAAATGAAGTTGCAGACCTGGGCCATACTAACATCCGGGATTCATACATAGGTAGCGGATTTTCTAACATGAATCATGGTTCTGAATCAATGATGGTAGGAACAAATTGTGAGGGCGCCAATACCGAGTGTAGGATGATATTTGCACTTGATAACAGTCAGATACCACTGCCACTGGGAGCAAAAGTTCACTCTGCTGCAGCCCACTTTGAGGTGGAGGCACAAGCTTCTGGAACCATGACATTACATGTCCACAGATTGCTGACAAGTGCATGGACACAAGCAGGTTCGACATGGGATAACTCAGAGGCGGGTGTACCTTGGAGTGCAGGAGGTTTAGCGGCTGGTGTTGATTATGATGCCACACCAATTTCTAGCACAACAATCGGTTCTGGAACTACCTCTGTATGGCTAGATATCGGACACGCAGGAATGACAATGAATGGAGATCATATGTGGATTGTAATAGCTACTACTCCAGCAGGTTCTCCATCATTTGTGGAATTTTATTCAAGCGAGAATGCACTTGATAATCGCCCTAAGATAGTTGTAAACTATACAGACGTGCACACTGTTTCTATATCACCATCGGGTTCAACGACAGATGCGGATACCACGGTTCAATTCTCCCACATCTTGAATGACGCACAAGGTGGAGGAGTATCTCAAGATGTAATTTGGAGCACAGATGATGGTACTATTAGCACTACAGGAGTTTATACCCCTCAATTTGTAGGAACCCACAACATAACTGCGTGCTTTGGTGTGATTTGTACAACAGAAAGTATCACAGTTACTCCTGGGTTACCAGTTACACTGGTCGTGGAGCAAACAACTGCATCAATTACTGCAGATGAGTCATTCACAATTAATGCTGAAATCCAAGACCAACATGGTAATACTGTACCCGGTCTCACAATATCATACAATCCAAGTAATGGTAGCATGAATGGTGCAACATTCCTTCCATATGCATCAGGACTGC
Organism: Methanobacteriota archaeon; assembly: GCA_002694245.1. Classification (GTDB taxonomy): domain Archaea; phylum Thermoplasmatota; class Poseidoniia; order Poseidoniales; family Poseidoniaceae; genus MGIIa-K1. Next base: position 33,435 of record NZLM01000043.1, on the reverse strand, counting down.
AAGAAGTAGATGTAAATTGGAATGGTCAAAGCATCAAGGTTCTGATTGAGGTCTTGGGAGGAGTACCAACAAATTACGTAACAACAGGTTGCGAGGATGTGATCCATGCAGGCACTACTTGCCAGTTAACTTGGACTTTGCATGACCAATTTGGCAATATGCTGGAGTTAGAAGTCGGTGGAGGAATCACCTGGACTGCAGGTGGCGGTGTCTTTACTGAAGAAAATGGCACTTACTTTGCTATGACAGTTGGTAGCCATCAAATAACAATGCTATCAACAGGTGGAATTTCACACACAATACCAATTGAAGTTACCCACGGTGAAATAGCATCTCTCGAAATTATTGCATCCGAGACATTCGTAACAGCTGATGATATAGTCTGGTTGAATACAACTAGAATCGATATAATGGGCAACAGGTTGTCTGTAGTTATACCTCAAGAAAACTGGACGGTAAGTGATGGAATGATTACTGCTGGACAGCCAGCNGAATGGCATGCTCAGNGACGCGGCTCTAAGACTCTGACAGCAAGCTATGCTGGTACAGAAAGCAGTGTAATAATTCAGGTAAGTGAAGGTGCAATTACTGACTTAGTTCTAGTGATTGATTCTGTAGATTCGACTTACTCTTTGCAAGAATTAACTGCTGATGAGGAAATAACNGTCAANGTAAAGGCGATAGATTCCGATGGAAACAGGTGGACNGAACCTGTATCGTGGACAATCGAACACCCCCAATTNAACGACCAGAGTGTGCTTCAAGAAATGACTTATGGCTCTACAACTATGTTCGTGCCAGTATTCGCTTCNGAAACAGCATATGTACTGAAGGCGACTTATGTAGATGAGAACATAACCCTAGAAGTAAGCCTCAATATTCTAGTAGACCATGGTGAGTTAGTCAAGGTTACATTGATTCAGCCATCAAACCTGAATCAAAATATTGATGCTGACAAGAGNCTAACATTCATACCACAGTTAACTGATGGTGATGAAAATATCATTGACCCTTCAATAATAACCTANACTTTGATCGATGTTGACCAAAATGTGGCAACNGACATAACAGACACAATTGTTGCAAACGGAGGTGTCTGGGAAGCAAGCACTGTCGGAAACTGGACAATCACCGCCTGGGCAATTTCTGAAAGTGGGTATAACATCTCAGAGACTGTAACAATAAGTGTCGGAAATGGTGAAGCTGTAACTGTAGATATCGATGTAATCGCTAATACGGCAAAGGCTGGACAGACATACACCTTGACNATAACCGGAACAGATTCAGACGGGAACACATTCCTAGAAAGTGTACTTTGGACCAAAGATAACGCTGCTGTACCACCTACAACAATTGAAGGCACTGGTGGNGTTTACAACTGGAGTGCTTCAACTGCAGGACAGCACACCTACAAGTTTAGGTCCCCTAGTGGTGCTGAAAACTTCTGGACAGTAGATGTCTCACCNCACCAAACAGTTGACAGAATTGAATTCGAAATTGTTGANGATTCAGTCTTGCAACTCGAGTCATTTGAAATCAGCGTCAGGACATTTGACGCTTGGGACAATGAAATCCCAGTTCCTCCAGAAACTCAAGTCAAACTTACNGGAAGAATGACCGCTAAGGCAGGAGATAATGGACAGTGGACNATTACGACGCTGGACGACGAAGAACAGACNGTGACTATTGCTGTTCACAACAAAGAAAAGTCTGACACAATTCTTGTTGAGGGCACCTTCATGGGATTCTTTGAAGCAGGTGGAACACTGTATTACGCTGGTGGAGTCCTTGCAATTTTGATTGTGTTAGTCCTATTGGTGGTCATCATAATGGTGCTACGTTCTGGAGGCTCTGAATATGATGACGATGATGACGATGATGATGATTATGAGTACGAAGAAGATCAGGAAAGGGCAATTGGGCCGGGACCTGGTGGACCTCCACAATCACCAGCACCATATAAACCNCCGAAACCGGATTGGGCAGTAGATTTCAGAATCGATGATGAGGATGGAACAGCTTGGGCCGAGGCTGATGACGGAACTTGGTACTATTGGGANAACGGAATTTCAGATTGGAGTGAATGGGCTGATTGAGAAACTAAGTTAACGCTAGATGAATAAGGTGTATGTATGGAANTAAAGCGGGGAATAGCATATTTGCTAGTCCTGTTGTTTGCATCCAACCTTCTGGCATTAACATCGGCCAATTCTCCCTCATCAATCGAAATTGANAGCCATGCGCAGTCTATTACAGCAGATGAAGCAGTGCAATTACATGCTATTGTCAAAGATTCAAGTGGTAATGAGATAGATTCTCCTGTAACTTGGTCTGCTAGTTCAGGTAGCATTGACGCCAGTGGCTTGTTTATACCTGGGAATATCGGTGTNGCNAATATTACAGCTAGTAGCGGACAAGTAAACCAAACGACCAGTATAACTGTGACGAATGGCCGGCCCGCAGGGATTGAATCATACTTCAATAACACAGAGATTAGCATAGACGACACGATATTGTTGCATGCAAGTCTCGTTGATAGAGCTGGAAACCAAGTAAGTGGAGACCTCACATACAGATGTCAAAATGGCAACATCGACTATGCAAACCAAACTTGGAGTCCAGATAATGTTGGGAATACAACAATGCGAATTATCTATCTCGAGCTAGAAACCCAGGTAGTCTTCAATGTACAACCGGGACAGCCTGTAACCTTGGAAATCCCTTTCGGAATAACTGTGCAAAGTGGAACTACCCAACACATAATGCCCATTGCTAAGGATGCTGCGGGTAATGAAGTTGGAATATCAAAGGCTGGCACTCTTTCATGGGAGGTAGAAAATGGATCTATTTCACCTACAGGTGTATACTTTGCCGGGGCACCAGGCACATGGAATGTATCAGTAAATAGTACGTCGGGAGCCTCAGGAAAAGGTATCATTCATGTTCTTCCTGCCCAATCTACAGGATTGAGTATTGAAGTGAATAGCTCGCAAGCTAGGACCGGTTCTCCTGTCAAATTGACTGCAATAAGGAGTGATGTTTTGGGTAATACAGGAGAAATTCTTCTACCGATTTCTAATTGGACTGTCCCTACAGGATCGTTATCATTATCCGATAACTCGGTCATTTGGACTCCAACAAAAACTGGAGACTGGACAATTGGTGTAAGTGACGCTGGCTATTCAGCAACTTTACAGGTTAATGTAATACAAGGAGAAATTATTGGAATTGATATTTCACTCTCAGAGTCAGTTATTCGTTCCAGCGACCTAATTGTCGCATCGATTTCAGCATATGATTCAGCAGGTAATGGCCGTGCAGTAAACGGAGCATGGACAATCGATTCTGAACTTAATGCGGAGGATAAAGGCGGTTGGATGCAGATTAAGCCTGGGCCCATTGGAACATACTCTCTATCTGCTACATGGTTCGATAATGAGACACAAACCGTTCATCAAACCGAGAGTACAGTGAGCGTTGTTGCAGGTGAATTGTCTAGAATTATCCTTCCAGAAAGCGGTACTCAAGTAGCGTCCGATAGCGTGCTATATCTGAATCCAATATTCGAAGACGAATATGGTAACACAATTCAAAGTACACAAGTAACTTGGATTGTGGATAATGAAGACCGAACCATGCAAATAAGACTAGCAGGAGAAAAATGGGCACCTTCATCACTAGGTATTCACGAAATACGTGCAATGGCTGATGGTGTTTTTGCGATTACAAATATCGAAGTTATTGCTGGGACTGCAAGACAAATATCTACCAACGTTAACCAAGGTGTAAGCGTAGATAGCGGAGAAAGTGCTGAAATTATCATCTCAACGCTAGATGTTCACGGGAATTCTGCATTAGCAGATAATGTTGAATTCGAATTCGATGATCCCAAAGGTTCGGTTTCTCCGTCTCCAAAAGGTGGAGGGTTTTGGCAAATCGAGGGTGGTGAGACAGGGACATGGAACCTCAGAATCAAATCAGGCACTGCTTCTCTTGACATCATTGTAAATGTCTCTCATGGTGAACCTGTTCGTCTCCTAGTCGAACTTCCCGAACAGAATCCAGAGGAAGGTAGCAAGATGATTGCTAGAATTCACGCCATCGACCAAGCGGGGAACCGAGTCGAAGTTCCTTCGTCTGAAATTACGATAAAGTGCACTGTTGGAGAAGTTACGCACTTGTCTGGCGATACATATGAAGTGTCAGTTGATGAATCAGGTCAATCGCAATCATGCAACTTTTATTGGGATGATTTAGTGGCGCAGAAATTCTTTGATGTCAATGCTGTATTATTTGGAGGCGGGCTTGGAAATTCAAATGCCGCATTAACGATGGTATCAGTAATAATTCTGTTATTCATTGCTATAATGGTGGTACTAGTAAGAAGGATGAAGAAACCAGAATACGATGATGAGTATTGGGAAGACGATGTTGAATCCGACGAGGATGAAGGACCGCAGACCAGTGAGCAGATTATGTATACCTCGGAGACGACGAGAACCCCTGAGCCAGAGCCTGAACCAGTCAAAGAAGAAAAGAGGGACATTAGGGCAGAACTAGCTCAGAAGGCGCAAGAAACTGGAGTCATGCAGGCCGCTCCAGGCACAGAGCAAGGAAAGACCGGTTGGTATGTCGATTCAACCGGCGAGTTGACATCATGGATTGTGGGTGAAGACGGAAGCTGGACACGCATGTCGTGACCAGATTACCACAAGGAATATTTTATTCAGTTTGATTTCGCAACTGGTATTGCTTCTGCCCATATATCTTGTATGTCGCTAATCCAAGTATCAACGCGGCACCAGCTCCCATGATCGCTTTCACACCCATCATGTAGACCAAAACAGCACCGGCAATCGTTCCAAATATCTGCATGTATGGATACAGCGGTGATTTGAAACTTGGATTATACCAATCTGCATCCCCAGATTGCTTTCTCCTTAGGATAATCACGCAAATATTCAGAGCAACTATTACCATGATCTGGAATCCAGAGGCTAATTTAGCAACATCCTTGACTGGTAGTGTTAGTATACAGATTGCCATTGCAACCGCTGTTAGGATTATAGACCACTGAGGTGTTTTGAATTTCTTATTTGTATCACTAAGTGTGCTTGGTAGCAGACTATCTTTTGCCATAGCAAACAAGAATCTTGATGCTGCAAGCAGCCCAGACAAAGCACCTGAAATCATTGTTAGTACAGCTAACAATGCAATTGTAATTGCGATGTAACTTGCGGATACGCTATCAACAAATGCGTAAACGGGATCTTCTCTCGTATTCCCGTCTCCATCCAACCACCAGCTTCCGTCAACAGCGGCCATCATTACAAACGTAACGAATACGTATAGGGCGGTTATCAGAAAGAGGGAGGTTAGCATTCCAGATGGCAGATTTTTTTGTGGATCTTTGACTTCTCCACCAATCGCACCCGCTTTGTATATTCCAGCATAAGCAACGAAGACCAGCGCAGACGCCTCAATCAATACAGTTGGGTTCTCGCTAGTAACATCAATCGCTCCATCGATGGGTCTTGAAAAATCAATACTGGCATCGAATAATTGGATTACGCAAACGAGCAGAATCAACCCAGTGGTTATCGCAAGAATTGGTGTTTGGAAGGCTTTTACTTTCTTAATACCCAAGATATTTAGGAATGTGATTAATCCAAGTGCAGCCATAATTATCAGATTCTTGACAAGGTCCGAATCTACACTTGCTACCGCTTGAGAATATGCGTAAAAACCGATTAACGCAAAAGCAGATTTCAACAAGAAAGATGCCCATAAACCCAATCCACTTATGGTTCCAATTAGCGGACCAAATGACCGTTCAAGGTATAGATACGCACCACCATTTTCAGGCATTGCCGATGCTAATTCTGATTTGGAATATGTGCCGGGTAAGAAAACAATTCCTGCGATCAAGAAAGCCAACCAGATTCCAGGGCCCATCACTGCAGCGGCGAAGGATGGGAGAACGAATAGACCTGAACCTATACTTGCTGCGACAGTGACAATTATTACTCCAATAAGGGATAAGGAACGCTCGATTGTGCTCTTAACGTCAGAGACTACACCAGAAATATCGCCTTTCAGAATTTTTTCTGTGGTAGATTTTATGTCCATTTTATCTTCTCCATCTGTCGATTTTGGGGTTTTATCACACGATTGTTTTGATTCCGATATTTCAAATCATAGGCAAAGGGTAGTTATTGCTTACTGCATTGGAGACTCTATTTTTCCCGGATTACGGAAATTAAGCCTTAGCGATGACTTTCATTTCAACAGCAATAGGAGTTGGTAAAGCCCTAATGGCGAGTGTTGTTCTTGTTGGGCCTACTTTACCTAGTGTTTCAGCCCAAACCTCATTGTAGCCAGAAAAATCTCTATCCATATCGACTAAAAATGATGTGACGTCGATTACATTGTCTATGGATGAGCCAGCTTCCTCTAATATGCGAGCGATATTGTCTACAACGGCTCTAGTTTGAGCCTTAATGTCGTAATCTAGAGGGTTACCATCGGAGTCCTTTATCGGACCACCAGGTATTGAGTTATCACCTGGCTGACGAGGACCAACTCCTGAAAGATAAATCAAATCCCCTTCCTTTCTTGCATGCGGATAGGCACCAACAGGCTTTGGTGCTTTAGATGTATTAACTGAGTTTTTTGATTCAACTGGGTCGTAAAGTCTTGGACCAGTGGCAGGGACTTCCTTTTTTTCATCCGATTTACCAGAATCAAGAACATCTCTGTCACCACCATAGAAATCAACATCATCTTCGTCGTATTCTTTATCCCCAGTGCCATTTGATTCCGGGTCTAATACTACGACAGCAGCTCCTGCCCCGTGAATAGCCTCGTAAGCCAGAACTTCGCCTGTAAGGTCGTTACGATTTCCATTCATTGCAGAAAGCCACCACATGGGTTTGAACGCTACAACTTTTTTGACCCTAATTTGATCATGTATGGTTCGACTTAATTGTCCGATATCTTCTAGTCTTCCTTCAGCAAGGAATTCAAGGATTTTCTGATTCCATTCCTCATCTTTCAACGAATGGATCCGGTCTTCGTGAGGCTCTATTGGCTCAGTAAACATTCTATTAGATAGCGACATGACTGAGACCGCAACTGCCTTCTTGTTCTGTGCTTTTACCACATCCAAACATGACTTTGCAAGGACTGTTGTTTCAGCCCTGTTTGAGTATACATTAGTAGAGCAAATTACTGCAGGAATTCTGTTATCTGGATTCAAAAGTTCCAGTGCGACCACTGAGCCTACATCTATTGGAAAGCCGTGGTAAGAAACTGTTCTAGACTCGAGACCTCTTGCTATGTTCGCCTTGTTCCAAGCATTTGCGAATTCTGTATCAATTCTCAATGAGTAATGAATACTGCCTAGGTCATGGAAATCAGCATCTACCATGACCCATTCTGGATTTGGATCTGCTTGGATTTGGTGTCCAATCACACTTGGCCAGAGTGTTGAATAAATTATGATTAAATCAGCATCTGACTCTTCTATTTGCTTTCTTGCATTATCATAGGCGTTTCTTATCCTTTGCCAACCGTCGTTTTTTTCAGGGCAAAGAACCGGATGGGGGTGTGCAGGAACAATTAGTGATTTGATAATTTCACCAGACATTTCACTCACCCCACTCTCTGCAAGGCCATTCCATAATCGCATTACCAGTTCCTATTATGGTTCCATAACCATGTAAAATCGCTGGCTGTTCAGGAATGTCCATGGCCGATAGAAGCCAAGTTAATGCACCTCCATCTGTTTCTGCTATAGCCTGTTCACAAAACTCGGGCATTTCGTCAATGATTTGCTGTGATTTACCCGCTCTCATCAATTCGATCATTTTCATATCCCAAAGATGCATTGCATGGCTTGTAATGTGCTCTTTGCTCATGTCCTCAGGTGGGTTGGTTTCTGTGACGAAGTGTCTGTGAGAAAGTGAATTACTTGCAATCAGTAAGCATTTTTTCCCGCTTTCCTCGATTGCTTTCGCAGTTGACCTTCCTAGTTCCAACATCATCTCCTGCATCACTTCAACGGAGTAATACGACAAGCTTCTGTTTGACGAGATTGATACTATCGGTTTATCCCATTCAGGTCGAACCATGTGGCATGAAACAAGCGTTCCATAGTCCACTCTGAAATCAGGATTTGTCATCATTTTAACAGACATACCCTTAGACTGCGCTTTGTCGTGAATTGCTTTTGCCAACTCGACGTCTATCTCAAGGTCGTAATTGAATCTGAATAGATTTGGAAACACAGGATCTACGCTTTTAGAGGAACATTTCTCAACTCCGATAAAGTGAGTGCCAACATAAGTTTGCCAATGAGGTGAGAGGATTACTATTACATCATAGTCTACATTTTCCAATGATTTCCTAAGCCTTTCATAGCCCCAACGTAACTGCTCCCACCCACCTTCAGATGTTGGTTCATTTTGTTCAGGGTTCTCTGCATAAACCAGATGAGGTGGATGAGGTGCTAGACATCCTGCAACGATACTACCCTGCGCCATGTGTAAACCAAAAGGTTCCGCATCTTCTATTCATCGGAAACCTCTCGCAGTGAACATGGCGGACAAAAAGGACACCAAATTTCGTCATGTAATTTGGCCATCTTTACTTGCAATAGGCTTGTTAGCGTCGTTTGTTTTGCTATTTGATGAGGATAAATATCCCCCGATGATTATCACACCGATAATAGCGTCAGTCCTTTCACCACTCCTTGGTAAGATAACAAAATCAGGAAACCTGAAAGAACATGCATTTGGCGTGACTCTTGTATGTATACCAACATCTGCTTTCTGGATTTTTGGTCCTAATTATTTCAGCATAATGCTTCCGTTCTTAGTTTGGATATGGCAATGTGCTTCATGGCCGAACAAGGAGCATCCGCCATTTAGGTATGGCATCTGGCATGGATTTGGAATAACTGCCAGCATGTTCCCTGGCGCTCTATTAGTCCAAGCTCTAGTTTAGTAGGATTCCTCTTCATTCGGGAAGTCCTTTGTCCGAACATCGGAACAATACTGTTCTACTGCACCTGTGATTTGACTCTCTAAATCTAAATAGCGGCGAAGGAACCTTGGACTGAAATCGGTTGTTATACCTAACATGTCATGAAGAACCAAAACCTGTCCATCACAATCTGGACCAGCTCCAATTCCGATTGTGGGAATAGAGATTTCTTCACTGACCATTTTTGCAAGGTGCGCTGGTATTTTCTCAAAGACAATTGCAAAGCAACCTGCTTCTTCAAGCAATTTGGCATCAGATATCAATTTCTCAGCCTCTGCATCCTCTTTTGCTCTTACAGTGTAAGTGCCAAATTTGTAGATTGATTGTGGGGTTAAGCCAAGGTGCCCCATAACAGGAATTCCGGCAGTAAGTATTCTCTGAATACTTTCAACGATCTCGGCCCCACCTTCTAATTTCACAGCATGACCACCGGATTCTTTCATTATCCTAATTGCACTCTCTAAAGCAATTGCAGAATTACCTTGGTAAGTTCCAAATGGCATATCAACTACGATCAAAGCACGATCTACAGCCCTTTCAACACACTGAGCATGATATATCATGTGCTCAAGACTCATGGGGACGGTTGTATCTCTTCCAGCCATAACATTCGAAGCTGAATCACCGACAAGAATGACATCAACACCACCCCTATCCACTAATTTAGCGAGACTGTAATCATATGCGGTTAGCATTGTGATTTTCTCTCCCGCTCTCTTCATTTCTTGAAGCGTATGAGTAGTGACTTTCCTAGCATTTGCATGTACCGACATGTGGTTGCCTCACCTACCCCAGAAGTATTTCTGTTTTCAATCTTCCATGACGCAAATATTTACTGCTTCACTGAAAAACTCAACCGACCATTTGCCACCTTCTCTTCCAACTCCACTATCTTTGACACCACCGAATGGGACTCGCAAATCTCTGTGCAGCCACGTATTTACCCATACCATACCTGATTCGATCTGTTCTGCCACAATTTTACCCATGGATTTAGACCAAACGCTGCCTGCCAATCCATAATTTGTGGAATTAGCCATAGATATAGCCTCTTGATTTGTCGAAAATTTGTGAATGGTTACGACAGGACCAAAGATTTCTTCGGTTGCAGTTCTTGATTTGTGTGATAGACCAGTAATTACAGTTGGCTCAATCCACGCACCATCCTTCTCAATCACTTTGCCACCAGCAACAATCTGACCACCCTCTTGCTTTGCTAACTCAATATACGATTGGACCTTATCTCTATGATGGCGACTAATAACGGGGCCAATTTTGAAGTCTTTTAACTGGGATAGATACATTTGTAAAAATTCTTCATAAATCGCTTCATGGATTAATACTCTTGAGCCACACAAGCATATTTGTCCGGAGTTCAAGAAAGATGCTCTTAGTACTCCTGGTACGGTTAATTGAAGGTCTGCATCTTCCAAAACTATTGATGCGTTTTTACCACCCAATTCTAAACTTAATTTTTTGAACAAAGGTGCTGCAGTCGCTGCAACAACCTTCCCGGTTTCAGTTCCACCAGTAAATGAAATTGCCTTAATCTCAGGATGTTCAACAATCGACTGCCCAATTTCTGGCCCGTACCCATTAAGGATATTCAATACACCATCAGGAAGACCTATCTTAGTGCACAGTTGTCCAAAGTAATGGGCTGTTAGTGGTGTTATTTCGCTTGGTTTAGCAATAATCGTATTTCCCATCAGTAGCGCAGGAGCTACCTTCCATGTTAGAAGATAAAGCGGTAAATTCCATGGCGAGATTAAGCCTACTATTCCGATTGGTTTTCTAATAACATAATNTACAGCATCAGACATTTTGTAGGTTTCTTCAGCGAGGTTTCTGCCAAAATCCGCAAAGAATCTGAAGTTCTTGACCGACCTTGATGCATCTACATTAAGCGCAACATCATACGGTTTCCCCGTATCCAGAGACTCCAGTCTAGCAATTTCTTCGATATTCGATTCTAACTCATCGGCTATCTTTTCAAGCCAATCACAACGCTGCATTATNGTTAAANTNCGCCATGATGGTAGAGCTTTTTTTGCAGCATCAACAGCAGAATTAGCATCCTTTGTCCTTGGTATACTGGCAATAACAGAGNTGTCAGTTGGTGATATATCNTCAAAGGTTTCATCTGGTATTACGAACTTTCCGCCTACCAANTTTTCTACCTGTATCATACATCTACCTCGTAGTGCCATCGGTCTCGATCAGGGTCCCACTCATNCCATGTTGGGATTGTCTCAAGAACAGAATGNTATGATTTTGGAACTATGCCCGGAACGATGAATGCCTTTTGCTTGTTTAANGGGTAAGGATTTCTCAACTCTATGCCCAAGCATCCCAAAATCGCTCTTGCAACATACCAAGTCGCTTGTGAGTTCCAACCATGAGCGACTTTGATTACTATNCCAAGACCTTCTGGATAATCAGGGTGCTGAATCGCCATTCCCAATAGACCGTCTGCACCTTCTTTTGCGATTACTTTTCCTTTACCTATTTTCAGAATTGTAGAATCAAGCCTGTTGAAACCTCCAACAAGATCCGGGTTTCTGCACATAGCTTCCCATATCCAATCCGATTCCTTNTCTCTGACCAAGCCAGCGTATATCTTCGCTAATTCTGATACAGTATTCGAAACAGTAGGTAATCCACACCCATCCTTCGCTATTCTCATTGGTTTCCAGTCTTCACCAAGGAATCTTCTTAATTGCTCCATNTACGCTTCGAATACNTTGTGTGTAGGCANAGTGTAACCTGCACGATTCCACCCTTTNACCCTACATCCCGCAAGTATAGCAGCGTGCTCNCCACTACATGTGTGNTACCATCTTCTTGGTCGCCTGACTTGTCGACCAAACTGAATCAATGGGACATCTACTGGTGTTAGCATCAATGGCCATTCTGCTTCGGATAGTAGAGATTGAGCCGCTGCAACGTGTTCAGTATCGCCATTGTGGCTTGCAACTGATATGGCCTTCTGCTCCCATGAGTGGTTTTCTAATTCTTTTGTGAATGCCTTCAACATAAATGGCTTCATCATTGACCTACCATAACACAAAACGTTACCACCGAACGAATGGATTACTTCATCTCCATGACACCATGCTACTGCACCGTGAATTGTCGTCTCACTTACACCGTTTCTTCGGTAATCAACCAGTGGCTGCCACTCAACATCNCGACCAGTAGGGATTCCTTCCACNTCCTCACCTAACGGAGAATNAGGGTAAATTGCTGAGCCAGGTTTTCCCGGAGCAACAGCAGAATTTGCATCATGTCTCAAATCCATTTTATCACTCCAAAAGTGGAACTACCTCATTCCACCATGCTTCCATATTTCGAATAACCCGGTCGTTATCGTGATTAAAGAAATCAAACCAACACATTAGACGATCATCTGGATGGAATCTGTCCCTTATTTGCTGAGCTACTTCTGTTGGATTTCCAATAAGCGCATTATCNGCCGCCTTCTCAACTTTTGATGGNTCTAATGTTCCTTCCAATGCTTTCCAGTATTCACCNAGAGCTAGTTTTGCTTCTTCCTTNGCAGCANTGGACTGTTGTTCAGGANTAAGGCCGGTTTCTGCATTTAAGAANACAAAAGTCGTTCTNGGCATATCTCTTCGCTCCCATTTTCCACCACTGCTGTGGTAAAATTTCTTCATCCTTTCATGCGTTGAATCAATAACTTCAGGCGAAGTAATTGACAGGTTGAATACCTTGACTGGTAGAATAGTGTTCACGAATTCTTGAGCCCTTTGGTCATGAGTGCCAGCAACCAATTGTAATTGTTCTCGTGGCCATGATTTTGGAATAATCGAAATCTCTTCAAATTCATACCTGTTTGAAATTGGTATTTCACTTGAATCACTACCGCTTTTTTNCTGAACCAATTCCCAATCCTCTTGAGAACGGAAATTGTCTCTTGTCAGTATTGTTTTTCTTATGTCTGAAGAAGATATTGTATCNCCTCTCAAAAGGCGAAGGAATATCTCGCTCGCCTCCANGAATATTTGACCACGTAACGCTGGCCATGCTGCTTCTTCAACGCTATTTCTTGGCACGATTCCGTAAGGTCTAGCCATAAATTCGAATCGTCCAGCGCTAAAACCTACATGCAATTTCCTTGTATTACTCATGTGTGACAGGAATTGAACCGTATTTGCAATCCTCTCAGCTTGNGCNATTGGACCGCCGCTCGCCAGTATGCTCACAACTGCCGATCCTACATCAATTCGATTCGTTCGCCTAAATGATTCCATGGCGAGTTGGCAGAAATCGGTACATAACCCGATTTCACCTTTCCAGTGTGGCACCACTGGATTTGAGTTCTGCTGCTGCGTTTGAGTAGANAGATGAGCTTGCGCAATCCAAGCTACGCCGAATCCNAGCCTGTCTGCTGCTTCAAGTTGATCATAGTAATTTGAGAACATTTCTGACTCACTTGGAGTATACCCATTGTGGTCTGGAGTTTGTGATATTGAGAAAAAAATGTCAAACTCCACCTAATCCCTCTCCTAACGGGAGAGGGGCTCGATGTATCAACATCACTATTGTGATGTTAGTTTGGANATCCTGTCTCTCACTGCTTTGGGAACAACTTCTCCCGCTTCCATGAACACAGTCATTATCTCTGAAAGTTGAACCATAGCTTCGTCAGGNTGGTTTGAGATTTCTGCTAAATCNGCCAGCCCCCATCTAGCGACTAGGACNCCTGATAGCTCTTGTAATTCGTTAGCAATNGAAAGTGATTCAATCAACATAGCCTGTGACTGCTCAAGTTCTCCCAATGATGAGTGAGAATGAGCTAAATCCGCTAATGCTTCCATTCTCTCGAATTTTTCAGTTTCTGGAATAATATCCAAACGCTTCTGNAGATGTATTTGTGATTGCTCAAAATCATCATTCATCTTTGCNATGTGTGCNAGAAGNGCATGGCCATAAATCATGCCTTCTAGATCGTCAGCCTGCTCTCTTAGTCGCATCGAGCGATTGGCAAAAACTGAGGCGTCTTCAGAGCCGAGAGTCATCAGCGAGACGTGGTGGAATATTCCTGCNGCTAATCCAATCAATCCCTCTTTTTCTGACTCAACTCCAAGACCAATTAATTCCTCGACAGATGCACCTTGATGCTTCAATAATTCGAATTGACACCAGCCCTGGTCTTCAGGATTTGAAGATACCTTTGCCGCATGATCTAGCAACCTTCCGACCATTGCATCTTTTCCTAATTCTCTTGCAAGATCTACCAAGTGCAATGCTAGGCTTGTGTTTATTTTTTCAAGGCCTTCCATTTCTGCGAACATCTCGAGAAATTGCTCAGCCATTGTGCGGTCCATTTCTGCCATACAACCACCTCAAATTGAGCGTAACCTGCCACCGTCAACCGCAAGTGACACCCCTCTTATTCCACCAGATATGGGTAAGCATAGGTAGGCTATTGCAGCGCCTGTTTCTAGAGGGTCAATCAGCCTTCCAATTGGTACTTGAGACATCCATGAATCATGCACTTCCTCTATGCTCTTACCAGTTCTTTGATTTATTGATGCTGCCAAAGAGCCTAATCTGTCGGTATCAGTGAAACCTGGGAGGACATTGTTGATTGTGATTGAGGGATGTAATTCACGAGACAGGGACTTTGCCCATGAAGCCATGGCTCCTCGAAGGGTGTTAGATAGGCCAATGTTCGGAATTGGTTCTCTGACAGAGGTTGAGATTATGTTCACAATTCGCCCATAGTTTTCCGCTTCCATTTTCGGCGCTAAAGATTGGACCAATACATGTGATGCGTGCAAATGGCGTTTGAAGGGTGCTTCAAAATCCTCAACTTGATTGTCGATTAAAGGCCCACCCGGCGGCCCTGCTGCATTGTTGATCAGAATATGACACAAATCAACCTTGGAAGCAAAGTCTCGTATCGCATCAGTGTTTTCTAAATCTAGACTGACAGCTTCGTGATTATCTCCCTTTAGTTCGCTAACTAACGAATTCGGGTTTCTACTTACAGCAATAACTTTAGCACCACATTTTGCTAAAATCTTGGCTGTTGCTGCGCCAATTCCTTTCGATGCGCCACATACGATTGCAACTTTACCATGTAATGAATTTTCAGAGAATGGGAAGTCGTTACCCAGCCAGTCCATGCTAACCCCAAACGACGAATGGTTTTGAATCTTCACAGCCAATCGAGAATTACTTCGCATTGGGTTAACCAGTCATCGCTTGCAGCATCTATGATAGAATAGTGGTCTCCGGGCAACCACAATTCCTGAATGTTAACGCCTTTTGCTTTCATGGCACGAATATATGATTCAGATTGAGTCCATGGTACATCTACATCTTCTTTTCCGTGAATTACCAAGACTGAGCTTTGTGGTGGATTATCTATTGGATTAACGCGCCGATATGTTTCCTCATTTTCTTCCGGAGCACAACCCATCCACTTCCTTACAGCATCTCCTTCATCCGATAATTTCGAATGGTCTGCTGCGACTAAATCCGCTACGGGGGATTGGGCAATAGTCAACCACGGCTTCCTNTCAGCAACAGATGACATCAGNAGAGCNAGGTGACCTCCCGCTGAATGGCCTAAAATCATAGAGCGAACAATNTCAATGCCGGGNAGTAGTGCAAGTTGACCCCAAGCTCGCATTACATCTGACAGTGTGTCGACCCANACACCCTCATCACCTGGTGACCACCGCTTAAACTCAATATTCCATGATGCTATTCCTCTATCNGCTAAATCTTCTGCAATTGGAACCATTAGGTCAAGAGTGTACTCTTTTTTCCAAAATCCGCCATGGATCAGCATTACGCAAGGAANACCCTCATCTTTCTGNTAGGGNGATGGCTCGTCTGGCATGTACAAGTCAGCAAACTGCCAATCTTCTGCCCCCCATTGCATACGGTCAACAGGCACAAAAACCAACTCAGGGCGTTACACGGCTTCTATCTCTTGGGAATAGAACTGTCTCCCTTACGTTCTTGGAGCCTGTTAGTACCATGAGGAGTCTAGCAACTCCTAGTCCCCATCCTGCGTGCGGAGGCGCTCCGTATCTGAAACCATCAGTGTAGAAAGCGAAATCTGCAGGGTCGAGGCCTTTGTTCCTNAGATTCTGCTCAAGNACTTCGACNTTATGCTCTCTCTGNCCACCNCTTGTCATCTCATCTCTACCATAATTCAAATCGAANCCTCGCGATAGNTGCTCTCCAGATGATCCTACCTCTCCNGGAATGTGGTGTATGTAGAATGGTTTCATCTCCATTGGCCAGCGCGGCAAGAAGTGGAAACCTGGATATTTTTCAGCGATTATATCGCAATGTGATGAATCAATATCATCTCCCCAAGAAATATCCTCGCCAGCATCCTGAATCATCTTAATCGCATCACAGTATTCGATACGAGGGAACGGCAGTGATGGGACTTCNACCGATATTGGCTCCTCGCCTTGGCTTTCTCTGTACTCATTAATGATGTCAATTTGCTCNTGATCATTNTCAGCAATCATTTTCCAAATGTGNTGAATCATTCTCTCNTGAACGCACATTACATCGTCATCATTCATCCAAGCACCTTCGATATCAAANGAAATAAATTCGTTCAAGTGTCTGTATGTATCATGCTTTTCGGCCCTAAATGCTGGACCAATTTCGAACACCCTNTCCATTCCACCGAGTACGGTTAGCTGCTTGTATAANTGGGGNCTTTGTGACAAAAATGCGGGTGTGTCAAAGTACATCATTGGGAATAGATTTGTACCTCCCTCAGAGGCTGAGGCGATTATTTTTGGAGAATTTATTTCTTTGAATCCTTCAGTAATCAAGTGTTCTCTACCATACTGCAGTACTCTGGAACGAAGTGTAAACATTGCATTAACATGCGCCCTTCTTAGGTCTAAAAATCGGTTATCTAGGCGTGTGTCAAGACCTATTGAAACCGTATCTGTAACACCCATAGGAAGTGGTGTTTCGGCTTGAGCAAGTACGGTAAACTTCGATGCGACGACCTCGTAACTGGGNGGNGGNGTTGGTTCTCCATCTGCTACCTTTGGAGGCCTTTTTTGTGCAACTTCACCGATTATTTGGACTGTTGACTCGCGTGACANATTCTGAGCGATTGATAGCTCTTCATCACTAACTCCTCCTTGTTTCAAAAATGCCTGTAGTTTGCCTGTGCCATCTCTTAAATCCATAAAGCAAATTTTGCCTTTACCCCTATTTGCTTCCATATANCCGCAAACTGTAACTTCGCTCCCNACTAGAGATGAGCCTTGGGTTTGTATTTGGCCNAGGGTGTGAGTCCNAAATGCGGTTGGGTGCCAGTCAGTATCATTCGCCATAGTNNAGGGTGTACGCATTTATGACATAGAGTCATCGCTGGTCANATCACATAATTGATAGANGATAATTATGCCGNAGTNNCATGGCAAAGGAGTTATTCACNTCAGAGAGTGTTGCTTCTGGCCATCCTGATAAGTTGTGTGACGCAATAAGTGATGCNATTGTAGATGCTTGCATTTCTACTGATAAAAACGCTAGGGTCGCCGTTGAAACTAGCGTCAAAGGCGGAGAGGAAAGAGGATTAATTCTTCTNGCTGGAGAAGTTACTTTGAACGGAGAGCATCCAAATTATGAAAAAATCGCAAGGGATACTGCAGAAAAGATTGGATACAACTCTCACTCTATTGGGTTTGATTCCACATCAAATCAAAGATGTGAGGTTATCCAAAAAATAACTGCCCAAGCAGCAAATATCAGTCAAGGGGTCAACAATGAAAACCAAGGNGCTGGTGACCAAGGAATTATGTTTGGTTATGCCTGCACAGAGACAGAGAGTTTTCCCGAATTAGAAGGGAGGTTCTTNCCACTCGCTGCAGCTCTTTCCCAAAGACTNACCAGACGCATGACGAATGCTAGAGAAGATGGCACACTACCATGGGCCAGACCAGATGCAAAGAGCCAAGTTACTGTAGAATATGAAAATGGAAAGCCAACCAAGGTTCACACTGTTGTTATTGCGATACAACACGACAAGAACCTCAAAGACAAATTCGGCGGATCAGAGGAGAAAGAACAGCAATTTGTGAGAGATGAAATTGCCAAACATGTAGTTCAAGATGCTATTCCACAAATCTTACTCGCTGATGGTTACAATCTTATCGTAAACGGAACGGGAAGGTTCGCAGATCCNGGAGGCCCGTACGCAGATGCAGGTTTAACTGGAAGGAAGATTATTGTTGATACCTATGGAGGTATGGGTCGACACGGTGGTGGTGCATTTTCGGGCAAAGACCCATCTAAAGTCGACAGGTCAGCAGCGTATGCAGCAAGATGGGCAGCCAAACATGTAATTGCTGCAGGGCTTGCTAGCAGNTGTGAAATCCAGCTNTCATATGTCATTGGTGTCGCAGAGCCTGTTAGTGTTCGGGCAGAATCATTTGGAACATCAAAAATGAGCGACCAAGANTTGACTGAGAGGGTCAAAAAAGTGTTTGACTTCACCCCTAAGTCAATTGCTAAAGAATTGAATTTACTGAGACCTATTTACTCATGCACATCAGCAGGAGGACATTTCGGTAGAACTCCAGGAGTGGATGGAGAATTCCCGTGGGAGAAAATCGATTCAACAAAAGTTGACTCTCTGAAGAACTGAATCTTACCGGCCCTTTGGGCCGATTGGATGAAATGTCAGCAATGAATCCCCCGAACCATGTCGCGCCTTGTGAATGCTCTGATACTTGTAGCAGTAATCGCTCTAGCGCCGTTAGTTCCTTTGGCGAGTGCTCACCCATCAATCGGCCTGACAACAGACGTAAACCACGTAATCCTGAACCCAGGTGAGGCTACCAACATCACCCTCACAATCCATAACAACGGATCTTCTATCGAAACCTATTCGATCAATGTTTCAGGATATGATTCCGTTTGGGAAATTATTCCAAGTGAATCCANAGTATCAAATGTCATACCAACTTATTCTGATTCAACGACAATAGCTGTGAGATTATCGACCAGTGCACTACCCAGCAACTCTGGAACATTGACTATAACAGTTACAGAGCCTGATGCAAATGTTTCCAGCCAAATCGAAGTTTTGTTATCAGTACAGCCTCGCCATTTACCATCAATTTCAGCCCAAACAGCGGGAGATAACGGCCTTGTAGAGATGGATCCAGGTACTGAAGTTAACCTATCTATTTCTGTCAGAAATGATGGCAATGTGAATGATACAATTTTACTATCTGTNGGTCAAACACCTGACCTTGCAGGATTCTGGGCGAACTGGACTTCTGGTGGAAATAACAACTCGGAGAACACATCTGAAACCAACAATACTGACATNGGAAATAGCACAGGTGGAGGCAACAATACTTCTGGGAATAATACTGGCAGTGGTAATTCAACGAACGATGGAAACAACTCGTCAACTAACAACACTGGCGGAAACAGCACTGAAGGCGGCACCAACAACACAGGGGGNGACAACGCAGGAGGTAATTCGACTAACAATTCCAGNNGTTCAACACCCGGCACCCAAACTAAATCAGGTCATAACAGAGAAATTAGGTTCTTGGATGATTCAATGGACAGTATGGTACCTGGTGAATCAAGAATTGCAACCCTCAGAGTATCGATACCATCTGACGAAAGACCCGGGTACTATGGATTCGAACTATTTGCAGCAAGTGCTCTNGGGAATTACTCTGTNAGTACAANTCTTGTTGTTGAGGTCACTGCTNTACATGCACTNACTTTCTCACACCAACCCGGNGCAATGCTGTTACCAGGTCAAAACAGTACATCCACAATTACTGTTGAAAGNCTTTCAAANGATGATGGGAACTGGACTTGGGAATCCGATGTTGTATCAGGAGATTGCCATGCAGAACTTATGTCGTCACAATCANTNATACTAGAAGGNGAAATATCGGAATTGTACAGTAAAATCACCGCTGGAGTAAATACGCATGTGAATGATGAATGTGACATTCANATTACTGGAACCTTAGACAGTGACANTACAATATCTGAACTCTTCTCTTTCACTGTAACAGTGGGCGAGGTTTGGGGTCTTTCAATGGTGATNCCCACAACAATAAAGCTCGATGTAGATGAACTCGAGACATTCAACATTGCTATCACAAATGACGGTACTGAAGAAGACACNGTATCGCTAATAGGTATCGACGAGCCTGGAATTGTATTTTCCAACCCAGACCCAGTTACACTGTCCAGAGGAGAATCTGTGTATGTTCAAATGGGTGTGCAAGTAGATTCCACAATCACAGGTGACATCATGCTCCAATTTTCGATGTCATCCACAAATAGTGGAGAAAATTCTGTCCTAGACAGTGGTATGTTTGAGGTCAAGGAATTTGCAGATGTATCAATCGAAGGGCCATCAGATGGGCGATTAATAATTACGCCTGGTGATAATTCATCAGCAATTATTAGCCTCTCAAATCAAGGGACTAAGACCCTTGAATTTGATGTTGCAATTTCAGGCTTACCCAGTGGAATTTCAGTAATTTCTGGGCTAGATAGCCTAACTCTGTCGGCTGGAGAGTCCAATGATATCGTGCTTATTCTAAACGCAGAACAGGGCATACAACCTACAGATCAGATGTTTACTGTTGAATTTAACTCAGATTGGATTTCAACGCAAATATCACTTGAGTTACAGATTACTGAAAGGGTTGCTGTATCTCTAGATTCAAGCAAAGACAGAATTGTTGCCTCGCCTACTGCGCAAAACAATATGTCCGTACAAATAACAAATCTAGGCACTTCTCAAGAAACATTTGTGATTAACTTAGACACGGAAGAATCTAGTGATTATTTCGATATCTCAATTAGCACGCTTTCAACAACATTAGAACCGGGAGCATCTGAAAGCATTACTCTCTATGTAACTGAAATTGCAGCAGGTGCTCCTACATCTGGGCTACATGCACACCTGACAGTAACCAGTACTACTGACTCTACAATCAATGAAGAATTAGAGATAACTATTGTTTCTCAAATAGCGGATGGACAGATTGTTGTAATCTCTGACGACAACGAAGCGGAGCCTGGGCAAACAATCTCTGGGACTGTAGTAATCACCAACCTTGGAACTTCAACTGACGTTATGAGAATCAACTCTGTTGAGTTAGATTGTGGTTTAAGTGAAATTGAACTAACACTTGGTCCAAATGTGGCATCTGACCCGATACCATGGTCATGTCAAATCGGGACAAACGAAAACGCTGGTGTTAATGTTCTAACATTCAGGCTTACTTCAAGCGCAAGATCAAGCATGGTAATCACAAATAGCGAATCTTACACAATTCTGCCAGTATGGGGTAACGACGTTGTAGATTTTACCGTAGACAATTACAACCTTATTTTCGATGAAAGTAATGAGCAGCAAACAATCTCAGTCACAGTTTGTAACACTGCTAATGTTTTC
The DNA here is from genome assembly GCA_002694245.1 of Methanobacteriota archaeon. Lineage (GTDB taxonomy): Archaea > Thermoplasmatota > Poseidoniia > Poseidoniales > Poseidoniaceae > MGIIa-K1. The sequence goes on along the minus strand of NZLM01000043.1, from coordinate 11,924 downwards.
ATTGAAGGGAAACTTGAGCTACTTGGAAAGAATGAACCACAAATGGATGGTGCTTTCTTTAGAGCAGGAGAAACCGGAGTGAATGAAAGTTACAGTCTTTCTAGTGGCGGATGTCAAGACTTCAAATTGATGCTTACTCCACTAAATCTAGATGGTTTCAATTCAATTCTAACAATCCGTTCAGTAAGCCAAGTACAGGGTGCGACAGTGATTGACAATTCAAATGAAATTAGCGCAAGAGTAAACGGACCTGAGCTCCCTCCTAATGGCTTGGATTTGGGTATGGTTGAGCTGAATAACAAGAATTCGGGAATTCTTTTGGCAACCGGCTGGGGTTTGGCACTTGTTCTTATGTTGTACATCCGTTTGTTTAGAAAAACCGAAATCATCGAAGAGGAACCTGAAGAAGAGGAGATTCCACTTGGACCAAACGAAGTTAGGGTTGATGAGTATAACAAAGTCACGTGCACAAATTGTGAAGCAAGACTCGGGGTGCCGGAAGGAAGCGAACCGCCGTTTAGGTTCACATGTCCAAAGTGTGAAACTCGAATTAGAGTTGTTGAATAGTAGTTATTTTTGCGCAAAAAGCAAGAACGCTGTATGTCCGAAAGGACCGTTTACAGGACGCATACCACCTTTCGATGTTTTTCCCCACTGCCTTTCCATTAATTCGCCACACCATGTGACTTTAAGACCGGCTTCTTCACATGAATCCCAACAATTTTCTAACTGCGCAGTAGTTGGAGCATAACAAGCAATTCTGGCACCGATTTTCATGTTTTTTGCAAGTGCTAAAATCGCAGGTCTGTGTACTGGCATATCAAGAATAACCGCATCTATTTCAACATCGGGCACTAGATCCTCTATCATGCCTTCGAGATGGGTGTGCTTTGGAAATTCAGGAAAACACTTTGACGCCCTTTCAAGATTCATCAGGCCGATTTCAGCATGATCATTTCTTGGCTCTGCTGTGATCAAATGTCCGCTATTTCCCATTACCCGAGCCAAGTGCATTGAAAGAGCTCCAGACCCAAGACCTGCTTCGACTACAACATCACCCGGGCCGACTCCTAGGCGAGAAATAAACTGGCCAGCGTCTTTAGGGGATATTGTCTGTGCCCTTCTTGCCATACCTGAGATTAATTCTGGCAGCCTAGATGGCATTACGGTGAGGTATTTTTGTCCAATTAGAATTTCTTCGCCAACTGATGAACCACTAAGCAATTCATGAGGATTAAAGACACCCAATCCTTTGATTTTAACCGATTCTTCAGCCAACTCAACAATGTGAATCTTCCCTTCGGATTCCATCAACGTAATGAATCCAGCCATGTCACTCCTAGGAGGATTAATTCAAGAACGATTCCCCTTGGAAATGAAAAACACCCCCGTAGGGGGTAGAGTCCAGAATAGGCTATGTTCATATACCATGTTTGCCACACCTTGACCTATGAAGACCGTACGTTATACCGCCACTTCCTTAGTTGCTTTGATGTTATTTAGCATACTTGGATCGTTTGGAGGATTAATCGCAGAGGATAAAATCAGTATTACTGAACTATCTGAAGAGAACACAGTAAAAGAGGCTACAAGTCCCGGGCACCCCGTTTTCGCAGAGTACATGGGTGCATATTGGTGTGGTCCTTGTAAGAGTGCATCAACCAACCTACACAACCTGTACGGCACTAACGGAGGAGGTGGAAGTCAGTCTGAAGACTTCACCTACATATCATTCTGGGAGTCGTCCCAAACAGGTAACCCAGCTGATGCACCAATCAACCGACGTGCCCACATTCAAAACGCTCCAGGATACTCTGGTGGCATTCCAGTTGCGGTCTTTGGAGATGCCCCATCCGGACAATATTACACAGTCGGTAGTCAATCATACGACAGTTTCTACACTAGCGGAGGAAACATGAAGGATGCAACCGACTACTCTTTGGTTGTACTACAATCACAGAACGGTAACTTCATGGACATCGATATAACCGCAGCCTACACAGGAAGCGGTTCAAAAACTGTTTACATTTACGCAGCAGTCGCAGAAGAAACTTCCCCAGAAACTTACTCCGGAGGCTCACCAAATCCTCACCACGTATGGCAAAAGTGGCTATTGAACGGTAACAACAACGGATTTGAATCTGTAACACTTACAGCAGGTAACCCAGTGACAAAGTCATGGACTGTTCCAATTAACACAGTTCGCGCTGGAGGCGGAGTTACTGCAGCAGAGAACTTCCTTACAATCGCTGCGCTTTTGGATGGAGATCACACATCCCATCGCAATGTTGTTTCAGCCGCTGACTCAAACATGGCACCAACAATTGATGTTGGAGTTAAGACCCTTAGCACAGACAACCCAAGCGCACCAAATGGTGGTTACATCAACGGTGACACAATCAACATCGAAGCAACAATCGTCAACAACGGTGTAGATGCATACAGCGACGGTGGAGATGTTAGGTTCTTCTACAAAGCAAACAATGTGAAGACATACGTAGGATCCACTCAGTCTCTTTCCAACTTCGCTAACAATGGAGACACTCAAACCTTCACAGGTCAGATTGACACAAGCAACCTGCCTGCTAACGCTTACCAGTCGACATTCGGAGTGGAGTTGTCCAATCTTGTTTCAGACAAATCCAGCTCAAACAATGAAGCAACCTCCATAATCCCGCACGATCTTGTGCCAGTCGCAAGGAAAGCGCAAGTAATTGGTAACAACCAAATCGAGAGAGGAGATAACTTCCTAATCGAAGCCAAGACAACTTTCAATGACGGTGTTGATGTAAATACCTCATTCTACACATTCGATGTAGAAGTATCTCAGGCTGGTGAAAACCAGTGGATTGGAGGCGACATGATTGTTGGTGGTGAAGAGGTATTCCAAGAGGGAACTTCTAACGAGCACAGGCAATATCTTGTCAAGCCAAGCATGGAAATGGGAGCAGGTCAATATGACATACGAATAAGATCTATTGACTCCCGAATGCAGACAAGTGACTGGCAAGTCACAACAAACGGGTTTGAACTGAAGAATGCTATGCCAACTATTTCCGCTGAACCAGTTCCAACAGTCAAGGTACAAACAAGTACCAAGGTTTCAATCATCGCTAATGTAATGGATGCTGAAACACCACTGGACGAACTTGTAATCACAAGTACAAGTCCAAACTTTGTAGCATGGCACCCAGCCACTGAAGAAATCGAGGTTTACTTCGAGAACATTCGATTTGTGAATGGACAGCCAACCGCATCAGGTATTGAAATTTCAGTTGATGATGGTACAGATACTTCATTTGGTACGCTGCTATTTAACGTAATTGAGAACGGTCAACCAAGATGGTCAGGAGTAGAGAAGCAGTATGTAAACGAAGCATCTTCTTCCTCTTTGTTCCTACTGCCATACCTGTCAGATACTGATAGTAACGGTGATGTAGTCAATGCAGAAAATTTGATGCTAGCTATCGTCGACAACTCTAACCCTGAAGTACTCGATGTCGAGCTTAACGGATTTACACTGAATTACGAAACCGCTGATGAGGACATCAACGGTGAAACAACGATAACCGTCAGGGCAAGTGATGGAGAGCAGTATTCAGACCAATTGATTACAATCTCTATCACACCAGTCAATGACGCTCCAAGATTAGACTTGAGCGAGTTCGAGGATCTACGATTAAAAGTCGGTACTCAAAAGGTCATTTTCCTGAACGAAATCCTGACTGACGTAGACGGTGATGTTAACGAAGTTACAGTAACTGCAAGCAACCCCACACCAGGTGCTGCCCGTGTTAACTTCCTAGACAACACTCTAACACTAATCTGGGATACAGCAGGCCTACAGACCGTTACTATCCAAGCCGAGGATAGATACGACTCTAACCTGTACACCCTTGTTGTTGATGTCTATGACAGCATGCCACTACTCGTTGGCGCTGGGCCTGATGCAGATGTTAGAGTAGATGTCGCTAACGTATTCATAGGCGAAGTTCCAGAATCAACAATGTTCCTCAATAAGAACGATGTAACAATTACATCACTGACAAGCACATGGCAAGTTTGCAGCCAAGAAGTGTGCATGATAAATGAAATCCACGAGCATGACATTACAATGAAGAGCCTTGGATGGACATTCGATCCATCAAACGGACAGCTAACTGACGGTATGGGCGCACAGTGGTATGTCAAGCTGGTCAAGATTACAGCACTTGCAGCAAACGGTGACAAATTCGAATACAAAGAGCCGATCATCAAGTGGACTGCTACAGAAGCTGCACCGGGTCCTGAAGACATGACTGAAGAGGAAGTCATTGATTTGGTTGCAGAACTAGATGCTGCAATTGAAGCCAAGAAAGCAGATATAGAGAGACTAGATGCTGGATCTTCAGAATATGATGATGCTGTTGAAGAACTAGAAGAACTCAAGCAAGACAGAAAAGATGCGTGCAAGTACACTACTTGTGTGGAAGATTCCGCTACAGGAGATAGTGTATCTGAAGAATCAAGTCTTAACCTGACAGTGATTCTAATTGTCATAGCAGTAGTAATCGTTGCCCTCTTGATTGGATTGTTATTCATGAAAGGCGGCGGAAGTGGAGGAAGTCCTGAAACAATGGTAAATTGGGCAAATGAACTTCCTGCAAATGATGCAGTTGCTAACTCAATGTACGGAGGAGCCCAGGAAATCTTCCAGCAGCCAGTTGCAGCGCCAGCACCAGTGCAGGCTGCAGTGCCACCTGGAGCACCGCCGCTGCCACCAGGAGGTCTGCCAGCAGGCTGGACGATGGAGCAGTGGGCGTATTATGGCCACCAATATCAGCAATGATTGGTTAGTATAACCAGGATTTGCAGGTTATGGTGCTTGCCAAACGGCTAAAACGGACTGTGTTAGAGGGAATGTTGTGACAGAAGAAAATATTGCGGAGGCCAGTGGGGAAACTGAGTCTGAATCTTCAGATAATGAAGAGGAGATGGTCACCATATGGAGTCCAGAAGCCGCAGATAATATTGAAATCAATTCAACCCCTATCGATGAATGGGTTCGAAGCCTAGATTTCAATACCACAGAAGATGTTCCGATCCCTGAGAGATTAGTAGACCAAGTTATCGGACAGGAAGCTGGTTCAGTCGTCATAAAAAAAGCCGCAGAACAGCGTAGGCACATGATGATGATTGGAGACCCTGGCACAGGAAAATCCATGCTTGCTCGCTCCATGACAGAGTTACTTCCCCAAGACAAACTTGAGGACATACTTTGCTACCCTAACGAGGATGATGAAAACGAGCCAAGAGTTAGGACTGTTCCAGCAGGGCGTGGCGATCGAATTGTCAAAAGCCAGAAAGAGGCTATCAAGATTCAGAAAGAAAAGAGCCAGAAAATGCTCATGATTGGATTTGTTGCCATTGCATTTTTACTAGCTGTTGTAGCATTGCAAAGTGGAGACATACTTACACTACCATTCGGTATGCTGCTTCTCATGTTTGGTTACATGTTCCTAAGGTCAAGGATGGGTGGTGCAGACGAAGCAAGGATACCAAAGGTGCTAGTCAAGCACCAAGGACAAGATCCACCTCCATTTGTTGATGCTACTGGTACTTTGTCTGGAAGCTTACTTGGAGACGTGAGACACGACCCGTTCCAGAGTGGTGGTATGGAAACCCCAGCACACGATAGAGTCGAGCCAGGTGCAATTCACAGAGCACATGGCGGAGTTCTGTACATCGACGAAATTAATTTGCTGAGATTGGAAGAGCAACAAGCACTTCTTACCGCAATGCAGGAAAGGGCTTTCCCGATTTCTGGAAGGTCTGAACGCTCTAGTGGCGCACTAACAAAGACGGAAGCAGTACCTTGCGACTTCATTCTCATCGCAGCAGGAAACCTAGACGCAATTCAAGGAATGCATCCTGCTCTAAGAAGTCGTATCAGAGGATACGGCTATGAGGTCTATGTCAATTCTCACATGCCTGACACGACTGCAAACCGTAGGAGATTAATTCGATTCATCGCTCAAGAGGTTAAGAGAGATATGGGTACATCAAGAGAAATCCCGCACTTTGATAGAAGCGGAGTCGCTGTAATCCTTAGAGAAGCACAAAGAAGGGCAGGTCGAAGAGGTAAACTATCCCTGAGGCTCAGAGAGCTAGGAGGATTGGTAAGAATCGCAGGTGACCTTGCGACTGAAGAAGGTGCCCAGTATACTACTTCAAGACACGTTCTTGCTGCTAGAAATATTGCTAAACCACTCGAGCAACAAGTTGCTGACAGAATGATTGAGAGGCGCCAAGAATACTCCCTTGTTGTTAATTCTGGCAACCGTGTAGGCAGAGTTAACGGACTCGCAGTTTTGGGTGCAGACTCAGGATTATCAGATTACAGTGGAATAATGCTGCCAGTAGAAGCACTCGTAACTCCATCATTAGCCAGTGGTGGAAAGGTGTATGCAACTGGAGGCTTGTCTGATTTGGCAAAAGAAAGTGTTACCAACGTCAGTGCAGTAATCAAGAAGCTCACAGGAAAAGACGTGTCTGACTATGATATACACATACAGTTCGTAGATACACACGGAGTCGATGGCGATTCTGCATCAATTACAATCGCCACAGCAATCATCTCTGCCCTCGAGAATATTCCAATCAGGCAGGACCTGGCAATGACAGGAAGCCTATCAGTTAGAGGAGAAGTATTACCAATAGGCGGAGTGACTGCAAAAATTGAGTCAGCAGCTAAGTCTGGAATCAAAACCGTGGTCATACCACGTGCAAATGCACAAGATGTCCTTCTTGACTCTCAATTCGAGAGTATTGAAGTGATTCCAGTAGACACTTTGGATGAAGTTATGCAACATGCACTCCTAATCGGCGACAAGAAGACAAGTCTTGTTGAACGCTTGTCCGCTGTTATTGACAGACTGACCCCTGATGTTTCAGCAAACAGTCAACTTTCCTGATTAGAAATCAATAAGTTGGTGAATAACTCAAGTATGGGTTATTTCTGAGGGTTATTATGGGAGAGTACAATACAGTAGGTAGCCAATCATTCCACAGAAGGGTTGCAACATTCTCCCACATCGGTATTTTACTATCGATTTTCGTTCTGGGAATGATACACTTGGAAAGCGTACTAAAGCCGTTTTTCATCGCAATGGGAATCTATTTTGTTCTCAAGCCAGGCGCTGATTATCTATCGAAGAACAATTTTCCTGTCTTTCTATCCTATCTAACAATGCTACTACTATTCATACTGATCTTGATGTCAACTGCATTCTTTGCATGGTCTCAGGCACAAGGATTGATTGAGAACGAAGATCGGCAACAAGAATACGATGACAAGCTCGATAAAAAATGGAAGCAACTGAAAAATTTACCAGTTGTCGGACCCGCATTAACAGAGGCTGTCGATGGAAGTGATGGCTCTCTTGGTACAGACTTGCAGTCACTCGGGATAGGCTCTGGAGGGAGTGCTACCGACCTAATTGCTTCTGTGTTAAGTCAAGCTGGTTCAATGCTAACTACAACAATTACAGTATTGTTTTTCTTAATCTTCATAATATTCGAAGCACACCTTTTACCCGGAAGAATCGAGCGAGCATGGCCTGGAAGTTCTACTGAGAGAATGGACGTAATACAAACCCAGATTCAAGAAGGTATCAACACATATATCGTTGTAAAAACTGGTTGTGGCATAGGTAGTGCCATAATAGCAGCGATAATTATGCTAATGTTTGGTATTGATCTATGGTTTGTATGGGCTGTGATGACGTTCATTCTGAACTATGTGCCATACATTGGCTCTCTAATTGCGACAATACCTCCTCTAATACTAGGATTAATCCTTCTATCTCCATCAATGCTGATTTTAATGACTCTGTTATTGCTAGTTAATCAACAGGTTTGGGGTAATTATATCGAAACAAAATGGGCAGGGAGGGCTCTAGACCTATCACCTGTAGTACTATTGTTAATCACAGCATTTTCATTCTGGCTATGGGGCATAGTGGGCATGGTTCTAGCAGTTCCTTTATTTGCTATAGTCAAGATTGTACTAGAGAACATCGAGGAGACTCGACCATTTGCAATATTGTTATCCGAGAGAGCACCGACATTAGAAGAAGCGTGGCAAGATGCATTGAAAGATGGTAATCTATCTTCAGGTGAATTCCACAAATTGACTCAACTGGCAAGCACATTAGGAGTGTCTGACGAAGTTGTAACCAGGATTTCAGGTATGTCTGCCGCCCAAACTATACTGAATCGTGGTAGAGCGAAGGCTGACGAGATAGAATTCGTAAAGAGTGTCATAGTCAATAGGGAAGAGTTTAGCCCACTTCGAACCATGCTGGTGCCTGGAAAACTGGATAAAAAAACAAGAATCCTACTCGACAATTTAGTTGAAATCTTAGAGATCGAATCCGAGGAGGAATGAAGTTAGAGTGTTTCTCTAAGCATTTTTTCCAATTCAGTATTGATCATCAAAATCAATGTGCCAAATTCTGGTGGAATGTTGGGGTCTTCATACAACTCTTCCAGTTTTGCCTGGGTGATAGCTATTCGGATATCCATCTCTTTCGATTTATTAAGAAGCCATTGCTCGCAGGCCTCCTTAGCGCCTTTCCTTATGTTCCTGGGAACTTTGGGATCATCGATTTGATTGATTACTGTTGCGATTTGGCCAAGTTTAGTCTCAATGTCGGACATCCGAACCACCTGCACAAAGACTCGTGCAGTCACCGCTCAAGTGTGCCGGCTTTAAGGTGATTGCCGCCATCCGTTGAAACATGGAGTCCGAGGAAGTAATTGCTTGGACTAGGATATTGACTCTATTTTTTGCACTTGGAATTGCTGCATGGCTAGACCACAAGGAAAGAAGAGTTCCCAACCAATTCTGGATAAGATGGTCAAAACCAGCAATATTTCTCTGGACTCTAGATTTGCTGGTTGCACAAGCTGAATGGTATGTTTTCGCAACTGCGGCCGGAATGGTCGCCTATGCATCTGTTGCAGTGATAGGTAGGCCATCGTTAAACGATATCAAATCGGGTAACATCTTGGATATCTCTGTCAGCATATGGTACATTATTGGAGTAGCTGGAGTAATTCAGGGTTTAATCAATCACAGCGACGAATCGCTAATCTCAATCATTGCAGGGGACGGTAGTCAAGCTGCCACTCTTTGGTGGTCTACATTCGCCGTGTTATTGCCAATATTGCTAGTTGATCTAGCATGGAGAATGCGTTTAATACATGGTGGTGCTGATTGCAAAGGCCTGATGTGGGTCTCTATTCTGGTGCCATCGTGGAGTAGCATACCAATTTTCATCCCAGACTACATGGAAAAATCAGCTATTGCAATGCCTCCTGCTATTGCGTTGTTGGTATGGGGAGGGCTTGCCTTCCTGTTTCTACCAATCATCATGATTTTCAAAAATCTGAAGAACGGAAATACTACACTGAAACTTATTTGGCATGCCGAAAAAATGCCCATAGAAGATGTCATGAAAAAGCATGTTTGGCTATTATCAACTATTGCTGATATGCCAAACGGAGAGAAGAAAATAGTTCATCGAACCAGAGCCCCTAGAGTCACACCGACAAAGGAAAAATTAGCTACAGAGTTAAGATCACTAACCGAAAATGGCGTTGAGATGGTTTGGGTGACCAGAAAATACCCGTTACTTGTATTCCTGTGGCCTGCTGTAATTCCAATGTTAATTATTGGAGGTCCAATGGCATTTATTATGCCGGTGTTAGGAATTTAATCAAGCACCCTTGCGCTCAACATTCTTTGGCCTAAGACCTTTGTATCCACACTTCCTGCACTTTGTAGCACGCATTGCATTGCGTGCATTGCACTTCATGCAGATTCTAACGTGAAGCAATCGAGCCTCAGCCTCTGGGAATCTAGCCATATTGCGGCCGACCAACTCCCGGTATTTAACCCAAACCCGTAAACCAAACCAACTGTTTGAAACACACAGCCCACCTCCGGTAATATGTGCGCATCATTAGGTTACCAGGGATACACCATGATGCCAATGCAGTCATTTTTGCAGGTAATGAATCGTCCGTGCTAGTTGATGCGGGAACTACATGGTACCAAATGCTTCAGGTTGAGAGGATTTCTGGGCATCTAGGTGAAAGAAAACTCAGCAAGATTCTCCTAACAAGCAGAAGATACCCCTTTTCAGGCGCTGCGAAATACATTTCTGAAAATAATGGTAACATACCAATTCACATACACGAGGATGCAATATCAGTTTTACAAACTGGTGATTTTTATTCAACATGGGCGAATAGATATGATTCCGACATGCCAAGCACTGATTGTGTCCAAGTAACCCAAGGTGATCAGTTCAAACTCGGGGATGGAAGCATAACAGCACTGTCATTACCTGGCCACTGTACGGATGGAATGGGATATTTTGAAGTTGAACGAGAGGTATTGTGTACAGGTGCAGTGCTTCCCAGAGCAGACACTCCGAGTAGGTGGGATATGCCGGGAGGAAGTTTACCTGAGTTGATTAGTTCCCTAAATACGATACACGATTTGTCTCCCAAGAGTATTGTGCCCGCAAGAGGGCCCGCAATCAGGGGAAGAGAAAGGATTGATGAAGTAATCAATCAACACTTGACATTCCTCGAGAATTGTCAAGACGATGACGGACAAGTCCCTAGAAGCTGGCCTAGACCTGCAAGAACAGCATATTTTCTTGTCTCAGAGCCACCATGGCCACTCTTGGAGAAGGAATCAAGCAAGTAATGCTTCTTTCTCTCCCTTCCAGGAAACTACTTTTCTTTCCCAGCCTTGCTGAATGTGTAAATCTTGGCCAACCACTCTCAAAGCAGATGCCGGGCCATCTAACTCGAAAAGGCCTACAACACGATTTGGTACATTCTCACCAATGATGTGGACTGAACCATCGTCACACCCAACAAGTATACTTTCACCACTCATAGATGATACGCATAAAGATCGTACTTTGGAATTACCAACTAGATATCTGTCCTCAACTTGCATATCGAAGAGATTGATGATGGAAACACCACCGTACTGATCTCCAGCTACTATCCTATCAACCCGTCCGCTGGGACCTACCAAACCGAGCAATACACTAGCAGGAGCCTCGATACGTGCCCGTTTACTTCTCCCAATTTTCGGTTTCCACAATATAGTTGCATCATCCATTGCTACAATACTTCCCTCAGAGGTAAGCATCGATCGAATCACTGTTCTCAATTGTCTCATGACAACTGAATTCAGAGTCTTCGGTGTACCTTCTTTTCCGGGACCCTGTGTGTAAAAGTGAAAGTGATTAGTAGTTAGGAGTTTTATCGTCCTTGTTATCTTTCTTCCAAACCTTGTAGCAGGACTTACAGACCCTTACACGGTTCTTTCGTACCGTGAAACCGCCTTCACCCCATGTATCTATGGCATTTTCCTGACTTAGCGATCTGCCACCAAGATGTTTATCTGCAAAGTTGCCACAACTTGCTATACAGCATGGAATTACTCCATCCTTGTTTTTCTTCTCGGTAGAAGACTTCTTTTTCTTGTTAGTTGGCACTCGTACCTTCCTCTGGACGCGGCTGGTTCTGCGGCTCATGTCTTCATCCTGAAGAATCCCGCTCATCAAGATATTGTCAGTTATTGCTGAACTTGGACAATGTTTCGAACAGATTTGCCAGATCTTTATTGAGACCTCTGAGAGTTACCTCCGAAACGTTTGCAACCTTGCAGATTTCCGCTTGAGTTCGTTTGTGTCCAGACTCGCTGGCTGCTTTGTAAATTATAGCAGCAGCCACTCCCATCGGCTTTTTGCCTTGCCAAACATCGACATAATCCTCTATCGACCTCCATATTGCATCCACGCGAGAACGTATATTGGGGGGGAGTTGCAAATCACTGAGGAACTTTCCAAAAT
>NZLM01000042.1 GCA_002694245.1 Methanobacteriota archaeon | reverse complement strand
TGTGTCTTCCATGATCCTCTCACGTCGGTTAGGGTGATGAGTATTGCGTGTATTAATCATTCTTCTTCGCTAAGATCATCCTCTTCGGCTGCTACACGAGGTTCGTGAACTTCGACAAAGGAGACCTTGCCAGCCTCGACTGCATCACGTAGGACTGTAACTAAGCGGAATTTTTGCATTGCAGCATTTGGATCAAATAGCATTGTTTGTGGTACAATTATTGAAATGTCATCACCATCAAATGAAACCTCAAACCCTTCTTGACCGGTGTTTGCTTCGAGTAGTGCAGCAACCTTTTCTTCCTTGCCTTCAATGACTTTTACAATCTTGTAATCGTATTTTAGTGACCTTCCAGCCATAGGATGATTGTAATCGATTCGAGCTCTCCCAGCCGCTAGATAAGAAAGTGTTCCTTGACGGCCTTCGATGGTGACAGGTCCACCAATGTAGAGCGATTTTGGATCTCTTACATGGCGAAGTAGTTTGTCGATTGAAATGGTCTCTATTTGATCTGGATCTTTTTCCCCATAAGCATCTGCAGGTGCTATTTCTAAGGAAATATCCTTGTCTGCTTCTGCCTCCAAAAGACTATCCTCAAACCCTGAGATTAAATTTCCAGCACCAACAACACAAACCAGTGGTGTGTAATTTCTACCTTCTTGATGCATATCATGCTCTTTAGCAACATCTTCTCTAGTAGTTTCAATCAAGTCTCCGGATTCTGCATTGTAGAGATCGTACTCGACATGGACAATAGTTCCTTCTTCCATGGTTCATCACCTTAAGTCCCCTACGGGGATATTTCGGCGACCAACCATCCCTATTTCAATCAAGTGGGTGTTTTTTGGGTATCCAAATTGCCAAACTAGCAAGCAACATCAGTGTCCATCCACCCCACACAAGGTGAATTCCAGGTAGGTCGTAAACCATGATTCTAACCAAATCACTCCCTTCCATTAATTCGCGTGCTTGGGTTCCATCCATAATGAAAACTAAATCACCGTGCCACATGATGGTACGATCGACTTCTGACCTAGATCTTGTATCAAATCTCAACACTCCCGGTTCTACTGTATCAATCAATTCTCCGTCATCATAGACATTTATCTTCGCACCTAGATATCCGTCACCGACCTCTAACTCATCTTCTGTTTTAACAATCTCAACAAATTCGAATTCATAGCCTTCCCATTCGACCTTCTCGTCTTTGATCATCGTTACACTGTGTGAGAATGTGCCTCTATCGATAATTGTAGTACTCATTACATGGCCAATTATCATCAGCACAAGGCCAAGGTGAATAAAGTGGGCGAATAATCTTACTTTCTTTTTTCCAAGATTTTCTCTGACAAGCGAGATTGTTGCGGGTAAGGCCATCAATGCTGGAATCAAAACAACCAATCCAATTTGCCCTCTAGATAGGGATGCACCTAAAATGTCCTGTGAATCATATCCCAACGAGTTGCCAAACAGCCAAGCTGCTACAAAAATTATCGGAGTACCCATCAGTAAATACGCTACGCGATTCGGCTTTTCCCTCATACTCCACATTGTCAAAGCAATCATCATAGCTGCAATGAAAGGCGCCCCGTACAACTCATGGGCTGCAAATTGAATTGCATCGATACTTGCAATTAAAATAACTAACGTCAGGATTAGATAGAGTCCAACGACAACTACAGGAGACCATAATGCAAGTCTTTGCTGGTATTTTCTCTCTGTGAAGGAAAATTTCGACTCCTTATCCTCCCCAAATATTATCCAAGGTGAAATGAATGCACACATCCCAATAGCACAAATCCAAACCTCCAGCATACCAGACCAAGATGCTGATAGGAACAGAACAACACCAGCACTTGACCAACCCCACGCTTTCATTTTATCCTTCTCAAAAATTAATCCGAAAGCAAAGAGAAGGGATATTAATTCGAATAATACCATACCGTGCACAAACCTTAGACCAACCATAATTCCGGGAATTGCAAACCAACCCCAATCATGTCCGGATGGTAAAGAACGAATTCCAGCTTCAACAAAGGGACCTAGCCCTAGCAAAACGATAACTGTTGGAATAGTAGATTGCAGTGGAAGATTGCCTAAAATATCACCACCACCAATTAGACCCAACAATGCTATTGCTGGCAATAGATATACCCAATAAAAGGAAAATCTAAACCCTAAGCGAGAGGCAAGAAATAGGCCGATTGCTTGTATGATTCCAACAAGATATACCACTACTTCGATTCCGCTAAAGTCAGAAAGGAGTATCATAATTCTTCCAAAAACATCTGTCGGAGTTGTTCCTGTTGATTCTACCACAAAGGTATGAACGCTGACTGCCCAAACACCACCGGCACGTGTAACCATGGTGGCAAACAAGGAAAGTGCACCACACGCAAGAGCAACACCCGCCCATACATGATCAGGAGTCTTGTTTGGTTTGGTTCTGAGGTGTAACAAAACAACTAGACATATCCAGGGTAACAGAGAACCTGTCTCAACAGGGTCCCAAGCCCAATAACCCCCCCAGTCAAGAATTAGATAGGCCCACAATCCGCCCAATCCAATGCCTAGGGTTGCAAAGAAAAATGCAGGCCTAGCGACATGGATTAATCGTTCTTTAATCCCTGAGTAACCTGAAAATATCGATGTAATTGAAACTACCATCAGTACAATACACAAAGAGTAGGCCAGGAATATAAGAGGTGGATGAATAACCATCAGGTCAGTCTGAAGTAATTCATTTAGCCCAGGGCCTTTACCTTCTGCATGTTTGAATGGTTCAAGTATCCATGCGACTAATAACAAGGTTAGAGCAAAGCCGTTCATCAATCTCAATCGCATAATTCGAGATGTCTCGTCTTCTCCAGGTATGTTTTTCCTCCAAATTATGGAGAGTANTGCCATCCAAGCAGCCCATAACAGAATTGGGCCTTCGCGTGCTGCCCAAGTAGCTGCAAACCTATACTTTAGAGGTAATTCTTCACCTCCATACCATGCAACTAANTGATTAGAATCGTAATTTGTAATGAACATGAATGCCAAAGCAAAAAACGGTAACCCGATTATNCATGTNGCCCTTGCATCAGGACGAATTGTAACCGATGCCGCNACAATAACTGCCAACGGCATTATGAGCTGCTCCATTTATTCACCAACCNAAGTGTTTAGCTCTAGAGTAACCGAAAGANAGCAGAACGCTGATTACGCCCTTAGTGTATAGCAGAGGATGCTTAACTAATATTTTCAATCCAATCCATAGTTTATCGAAAACTGACATAGCGCCAAGTTCAGTAGGTAAGCACCTTGCCATGTTGGATANCTCTTCATCGCTCAAATCATAAAGCGATGTTTTCCCCTTCAGAATCTTATGGTATGGAGGGAATCTTTTTTTCCAGGCTNTAACGTATTCTTGCATTCTGTTGTCAGATAGATCTCCGCTCTCTATTGCCCTTGCAATAGTTTGTGCAGCCTCCCTACCAGACCANAAAGCCAAATGAGAGCCTCCTTCAAACAAAGGCGAGGTAAATCCTGCAGCGTCTCCTACCAGAATTAGGCCATCTCCAGTTGTTACTTCCCTAGGGCCAGANATTGGAATTGTTCCTCCAAACGGTTTTGGTTTAACTCCNGGCTTTCTCCATTCCGGATTTTGTATTGCTTTTCCGTTTAGATANGTATCCTCAACAAATTTGTCTAGNTATTTTATCGCNCCTTTTTTGTCAGTAGTAACCAAACCGACATTTGCTCTCTTCCCGTCCTTTGGAATCATCCAAACATATCCATGTGGNGANTACTCTGGCCATAAATANAAATCAAGATACCCATCATTNTCTACGTCTNTCATCTCATATTGGAAGCCAGCGATTACCTCNACCTCNGTTCCCATGTCNAGTAATTTAGTGGCTGCTCCGGTGACTCCTGAGGCATCNATCACGGCTTTACATTCAATTGGAAATTCATTTCCTTTNCCATCAATTTTCCAATTGACAAATTCATTTTTGCTATTGTAAATTCGCTCCATACTAGTAACTCGATGTGANAGGTGTAATGANGCNCCTTTCTTGACTGCCTCAGAACACAGCCATTGCTCGAATTTGTGTTTCTCAAGGACATACCCTTTTTCGGTTAGCAATTTTTTTGTTCCATCTGGAAATATGACTCTAATGCCTTTACAATCGAGGGCAACAACATCTTCGGGCAAATCCAAATCAAGATTGTCAACAGCCATCTGCGAGAGGCACTCACCACAGTGAACAGGAACNCCCACTTCAGGATCGGCTTCTACGATTATCGTACTCAGNCCNGCTCTAGCGGAGTGCAGAGCAGCAGAACCNCCACCCGGGCCGGCGCCGATAACAAGGACATCACAACTCGCCATGCCTCCCCGTAGGGGAGGCGGGACTTGAATGAGTCGGCTGAGAACAAGTATTGATGAAGCAGATGATGCAGGCNTTTTCATGGCCTGGGTAAACTCTACGCGTTGGATTGCCCACCTCGANNCAAAAGGTGAGTTGCTGAGAATCAAAGAACCNGTGGACGTGGAACTTGAGGCTGGAGCAATTGCGGACCGGCTGGTAAAAACAAATGGACCAGCTGTTATCTTCGANAAACCTAGATTACCAAATGGTGAAATCAGCGAGATTCCTCTTGCAATGAATCTATTTGGNTCNCACGACCGAACGCTAAGAGCANTNGGGGCAGCACATGCGACAGAAGTAGGAGATCGATTGGTTGCNCTAATGAAGCCAGATATTGGCGGGATAGTGAAGAAGCCTTGGACNGGACTACCACTCGCAAGNGATGCTATCTCTATGCCTCCGAAAAAAGTCAGAAAGGGATCNTGTCAAAGGGTAAGGATGGAAACCGATGTAACCAAATTACCAATTCCTAAAACTTGGCCAATGGATGGTGGCAGGTACATCACGTTACCACTAGTTGTCACAAAAGANCCAAAGACACAGGAGCACAATTTAGGTATGTATAGAGGTCAAGTGTTTGGCCCAAAAGAAGTCGGCCTNCATTGGCAGATTCACAAACACGGTGCAGATCATGCCGCCGCTTGGCCTGATGGTAAGATGCCTGTGGCAATCTGTATAGGAGGGCCGCCNGAGCTTATCTTCTCAGCCATAGCACCATTGCCCGACAATCTGGAAGAATACATGTTTGCTGGTTTCCTTGGGAAAAGAAGACTTAGAATAACCAAAGCACTTACTCAAGATCTTCTTGTCCCGGCAGATGCCGATGTAGTAATCGAAGGTTGGGTTGATGCTACTAAAACTAGAACTGAAGGACCGTTTGGAGATCACTTTGGATTCTACTCACTGACTGGCCAATACCCTGTTCTAAACGTTACAGCGGTAACAAGGAGGAAAAATGCAGTTCTGCCCGCTACAATCGTAGGCCAGCCCCCAATGGAAGACGGTTACCTTGGTGAAGCAATTGGGAAACAATTCAGGCCGATTTTGTCATTCCAACACAGAGATGTCTTAGATGTGCACCTACCTTTGGAAACCGGATTTCACAACCTAGCGATCGTTCAGAGTAAGCAAAGATATCCAAGGCAAGCAAGGAAAACATGTCTCGGACTATTGGGCGCCGGCCAGATGATGTTCTTGAAAATAATGATAGCAACTGATGAAAAGCCTAGCGATCTTGAATCACTGCTAGATTGCTTGAATGACAGAGTGGATCCCTCTAGTGACATCACAATCATTGATGGTATGGTTAGCGACTCTCTAGAACCAGCATCAACATTCGAAAATGTTCATTCTAAGGTAATTATTGACGCTACTAAATTAGTACCCGCAGACCCGAGAAGCGGAACTCCGCTAGAAGGATCTCCCGTGGATGAATGCCCTGCTTGGAGAAAAGGAGAGGAAGAACCGCCAGGAATAAGCGATTCATTACTCACAGAGATATCCAATCTAAGCGATGTTGAAGATTGCCTTTTACTTAGGAAATCCATGCTTGTTATCACGGTGGATATCAAGGGAAGACCAGAACCAAGAACCGGTTCTGACTGGCCAAATGAAGAAGATGCTAAAGCGCAAAGAGAAAAAATAAATCAATTGCGAAATTCAATTTGGCAATTGGACTCAAAAAATGAATTACGTTGGCTTTTCATAACCGATAACGATCTAAATTTACATGGCGGAGGTGCCAAGAGAAGATTACTTTGGCAGTTAACCTCTAGATTCGCAGTTGAAAGAGATTTGGTGGTTGAGGGAGGAAGAATTTGTTGGGATGCAACAACGCCTATCCCTTCAAACGAAGGCCCAACACCAGTAAGGAGATGGCCGGCTATTACCATGCATGATCCAGAAACCCTCGAATCGATAGAAAGATTTGATTTACCTCCTTGGCCAGAGAATCTGGTGATGTAGATGGATGTCAAGCAAATAGCATCTTTCGTTAAAATTGAGCATACATTGTTTAGTTTACCCTTCGTATTCATAGGAGCATACATGGCAGGGAATCCTACCTTTGTTCAACTTTTTTGGATTCTAATTGCTGCTGTCGGCGCTCGTGGGTTAGCTATGGGACTTAACAGAATTATTGACAGAGAAATCGACGCCGCTAATCCTAGGACTGCCAATCGCCACTTAGCTGCTGGAACAATGTCTTTGCAAACGGCTTGGATGTTGTGCTTTGTATTCCTAGTTATGTTAACCGCTGGCGCATGGATGCTGAATCCGTTGTGCCTATACCTTTCACCGATACCCGTCCTTGCATTTGTTGTGTATCCTTATCTGAAAAGATACACTTGGTTGTGCCATTGGTGGCTAGGAGGCTGTCTTGCTCTTGCACCCGCAGGCGCTTGGGTAGGAATAACTGGAGAAATTACGTCTAACTCTTGGTACCCAGATTTGCTGCTGGTGTCACTAGGAGTCCTTGTTTGGATTGCTGCCTTCGATTTAGGTTATGCCCAGATGGATATTGAAAGCGATAAAAAGAATGGGATCAAATCATTCCCCTCAAGATTCTCTCCACCAGTAACATTTACTGCGATTCTAGTATCTATTCCAATTTGGGCAGCAGCATTTTCTATTCTCTCAAGTTTAGGAGCTATCCTTTCTGTGATATTCGTAGTTGGAGTTCTTGTTGCAGGAGGTAACGATTTCCAAAACTGGTGGTTCCGTTCACATGCAGCCACTGGCTGGATACTACTGATTTCAATGCAACTTTCATAGAGCGGCAATTTCAGCGATAACCATGAACCCAATTGTAAAGGCATTGTTGGAGTTTAACGAATCC
Organism: Methanobacteriota archaeon; assembly: GCA_002694245.1. Classification (GTDB taxonomy): domain Archaea; phylum Thermoplasmatota; class Poseidoniia; order Poseidoniales; family Poseidoniaceae; genus MGIIa-K1. Next base: position 32,229 of record NZLM01000042.1, on the reverse strand, counting down.
TTCGAAATTCCAAAACTAGACGGTCCAGGGCTTGGACCTGACGAACTGATTGAACTTCGAATTAAACTCCTTACTGAAGAGGTTCAAGAATACGCTGAAGCTGCAAGGTCCGGAGATTTAGTAGAAGTCCTAGACGCCTTAGCAGACATTGGATATATTCTAGCTGGTACCATCATTAACCACGGAATGCAAGATATCTATGATGATGCTTTCAATGAGGTTCATCGGTCGAATATGGCAAAATTGGTAGATGGTAAAGTCATTCGTAGAGAAGACGGTAAAATTCTGAAACCAGAAGGTTGGCAGCCACCTCAATTGGCTCAATTCCTACAGTGAGTTATTCAAACTAGATGAGTTGGCGGTATCATGCGGACCGCAATTGTCACCGGAGGAGGACGTGGCATCGGGGCTGCGATTTCAAGGCGATTAGCGTCGGACGGTTACAGAATATTGCTCACTTATTGCAACTCATCAAAACCTGCAGAAATGGTTGTTGATGAAATTAGAGATTCTGGTATTGATTCTGTAGCTGTAAATTGTGATGTGACTGACCCAAGAGAGGTTGCTCTGTTGGCTACACATCCTTGGGTAATTGCAGGCGTTGAGGTTTTAGTAATCAATCATGGAAGATATGACAGGGTTGACGCTCAAGAGCTTGACTTTGAACATTTGAGACGCACGATGTCTACTAATTTTGAAGGCGCCTTCCTTGTTTGGGACACAATCAAAAACAGCCTTACTGATGATGCAAGGATATGTGTAATCGGTAGTCAGTTAGGAACCAGAGGGTCTCCCCAAGGAGCTGATTACTCTGCATCAAAGGCTGCTCTTGCTGTATGGGCTAGATCATTGGCACAATCGTTTGGAACTAGTCGAAAGAGAATCAATATTGTTGCTCCAGGTTTTGTAGATACAGACATACTTGCAGGGGACAGTGCTGAGAAGAGAGCGGCTAGAATTCAGGAAGTTCCACTCAAAAGAATAGGAACACCAGATGATATAGCAGGAACGGTTTCATTCCTAGTAAGTGAGGATTCAAAATACATCACAGGAACAGTAATTCATGTGAACGGCGGATTGTACTTACCATAGGATATGAGAATATGAGTGATCCCTTCGACATCTCGAAGGCCCTTGAAGGGGCGGTGAAAGAGCAACTTTCCCCAGCAGTCTCCAAGTTTAATTTAGTGTCCGAGCATAGTCCCGCTGGGGACCAAGAAAAAGCAATTGAAGATTTAGTTTTTCAATTGCAAAATAATCAAGAGAGATGTGTTCTTTTAGGAGTCACAGGGTCTGGAAAAACCTTTGCAATGGCACACCTCATTGAAAGGCTAAACATTCCTACTCTGATAATGAGCCATAACAAAACCCTCGCTCGACAACTGTACCAAGAAATGGCAGGTTTGTTCCCTAAAAATGGTGTTGAATATTTCGTCTCCCACTATGACTACTACCAACCGGAAGCTTATCTTCCAAAGCGAGATTTGTACATAGACAAGGAATTGTCAATCAACGAGAGAATTGAACAAGAAAGGTTTGCAACAGTTGCGAGTTTGGTTAGTAGGCCAGATTGTATTGTTGTTTCATCTGTCTCATGCATTTATGGATTAAACGCCCCAGAAACCTTCCTTTCGTATCATTGCAGAATCCATGTTGGACAGGAGATTGAACCAATCGATCTCGTAAGAGAATTAGTAGAATTGCAGTACGGAAGAACCTCGACAGATCTTGAAAGAGGGCAGGTTCGCCTACGAGGAGAAAATCTAGACGTATGGATGCCAAGTAGAGATGACCCACTTAGAATTAGATTTGGTTTTGATGGAGTAGAACACATCCAAATCTGCGACCCTGTTTCATGGGAGGTATTAGACGAATTAGATGAAGCATGGATTCATCCAAAAGAGTTCTTCATGGTCTCGCCTGAAAGATTCGAAAATGCTCTAGAAAATATTGAGACTGAGTTAGATGGAAGAGTTGCAGAACTGAAAAGCGAGGGCAAAGACCTACAAGCATATCGTTTGGAACAGAGAACACAGTATGACCTTGAGATGTTAAGAGAAGTAGGGCATTGTACCGCTGTTGAAAACTATTCAATGCATTTTGACGGAAGGAAGCCGGGAGAAAGACCGTACTGCCTTCTTGACTTTTTCTCGGCTGCCGCCAAACAATTCCATGGAGACCCTCAAAAATTTCTCGTGATTATGGATGAATCGCATGTAACTTTACCACAGGTTGGCGGAATGTATGGAGGCGACAAAAGCAGGAAGCTGAATCTTATTGAGCATGGATTTAGATTGCCCTCAGCCGCTGATAATAGACCGTTGAAATTACATGAGTTCCAAGGATTAGTTCCACAAATGGTCTATGTGAGCGCCACTCCTGGTGAGAGAGAATTGTTACATCTTTGTGAAACTACGGGCCAAGAAATACCTCTGGGCTTGAGGCATGTTTCAGGTGGAGGAGGAGTTAACGAGCCGGAACTCTCCAAGAAACATCAAGACGCAGAAAGTATGTACGACATGCTTCAGATGATTGAAAAGATTCCTAGGATGGAGATAAGGCCAACAGGATTGCTAGATCCGACGATAGAGGTCAGAGGTACTGAAGGTCAAGTCGCTGATTTGCTTTCAGAAATAAATGACAGAATCAGTAAAGGCGAGAGAGCCCTTGTTACTGTTTTAACAATTAAATTTGCAGAAGAAGTGTCACAGTATCTCAACAAAATGGGCATAAAGGCGCACTACCTTCACTCTGAAATTGATACAATTGAGAGAACTGAAATCATTAATGCTCTAAGAATTGGCCACATTGATGCTATCGTTGGAATAAACCTCCTTAGAGAAGGGTTAGATATCCCCGAGGTTAGTCTTGTTGCAATATTCGATGCTGACCGACAAGGATTCCTCAGAAATGAGAGGAGTTTGTTACAGACAATTGGACGTGCAGCAAGAAACTCGAATGGCAAGGTAATACTCTATGCAGATTCAATGAGTCCGCCCATGATGGCATCTATCAAACAAACTCTTGAGAGAAGAGATAGACAAATTGCTCACAATGATAAAAACAACATCACACCAGTAACAATCCAAAAGGCGCTTCCAAAGATGGGTTCAGACATCGATGATTTGATTGCTGGGACTGCTGGAGGGAAACGGTTGGTTGCTTCGAAGGGTGGTAGAAAAGGCGGAGATTGGGCGAGCAATTTGAAGGTTGGAGCCGGCAGATGGGCACCTTCAAATTCGGTCACAAGCAATATTTCGCAACCAATTGAAGAATTAAATTATTCAATTGAAGAATTAAAGACTATGATGCAGCAGGCAGCCCTTGAATTAGACTTTGAGAGAGCTGCCATGTTAAGGGATAAAATCCACGAATTAGAAAATTCATGACACAGTCATGAGGTTCATATGTCAAGTCCTCACCCACCCTATCATGGCCATCGACCCTGAATCATTTGATGAACCGGTCAAAGACTATGATTTTGCAAACTTAACAGACACAAAATCTCTCATCGACCAAATGGCAATAGCAGGAGGGTTTACCGCAACCAAACTTGCTTACGCTAGAGATATACTCAAAGAGATGCGAAGAGAAATAGACAGCGTGAATGGTGACTCAAGTCAAGTAACGAATTGGTTATCATTTCCCGCTTGCCTTTGTGCGACTGGGACAAGAGGATTTTTTGTTGAGGCTGCTAAAACCAAGATGTTCAATGTACTATCAACTACTTGTGGAATGCTAGACCATGATATTGCAAGGGCATACAAGCACTATTATCATGGCGCTTTTGAATTAGATGACATTGAATTAGGCGAACATCAATTGATGAGATTAGGTAACGTCATCGTTCCAAATGCCAGTTATGGAGAGATCATAGAAGCTGTTGTAATGCCTGTCCTAGAGGAAATCCGGGCGGATCGGATAAAAGAAACCGGCAAAGAGGGTGCCGAGGCGTGGATTGGTTTCGGCTCAGTCCACTTGGTATGGGAACTTGGGAAGAGAATTGGAACCCCAGATTCAATCATTTATTGGGCTTACAAGAACAAGATTCCTGTATGTATACCAGGAATTACAGACGGAAGCATTGGTGCACAATTATTTATGTTTAGACAAAAATACCGTGACTTCCACATAGATACCCTTGCTGATGAACAGGTAATGAGCGATTTAACATGGGATGTCGAAAAATCAAATGCCCTGATGGTCGGAGGAGGAATTTCCAAACACCACGTGATATGGTGGAACCAATACCGGGGAGGACTAGATTCAGCAATTTACATTACAACCGCACCAGAGCACGATGGTAGCCTTTCTGGTGCTCGCTTGAGAGAAGCGATTAGTTGGGGTAAGATGAGGGCAGAGGCGCCAAATGTTTGCGTTGAAGGGGATGCCTCAGTGCTCCTTCCACTCCTAGGAGCGGAACTATTTGGAGGTGAGTAAGTGCGACCAATATTGCTAACACTACTGATGATTAGTGCATCTTTTGCAGGCTGTTTCGGTGAAGAAGAGACCGAACCATCTATTGTGATTGAGACGGTGTGGGATTTCGAAAGGCCAGATTTGACATGGTACCACATGCCAGATGCTGTAGACGCCTGGGGAAATGATGAATTTGATTTCAGCGGAAGGAACATGCCATACTTAGCAACAGGAACATACTATGGAATTGGAATGTCAACTTTCGAGCCCACTATGGGTATCACTCTAACAGATACCATGGTAATGAGTTCATATGGCAATGGGCCCGGGGGCTCTACAGCAGTTGTTTCCTGCGATTTGATTGGCATGTATGATGCACTGTCTTATTCTTGTGAGAATGTCTACGATCCTTTATTGCCTATTGTAAATTCAAATGACCCATATATCTACGTCGACCCATGGACTGGTAGAATAATGAAATTTGACATGCATGCTTTGCTTGGGATGACAGTTGAATGGTCAGATGATGATGGTGCAACATGGGATGGTCCGAGTGTTGCAACGCAGTTGTATTCTGTTCAAGATCACCAAACTATCGCCAGCAGTAATATGCCTGCGATTGCACATCCAACCACATGGATGTTCTGTATCAATGGAAATGCTCCTCACCCACTGTGCTCGTCTAGTCAGGATGGAGGTGCTACATGGGGGCCTGAAACCTCTGGAGCTCCAGTAACATGCAACTCTGGTGGCCTTTCCGCACACCTTGTTGGGAGTGTAGATGGAAACTTTTACCGTGGTAACAAAGGATGTACTGGAGACGGATATTCCGTATTTAGAACAACTAATGCTGGCATAAGTTGGACTGAGCATATTCTACCGACTACCGAAACCGGTATTGCAGATACTTGGAATGCTGAAGAAGCACAGGTGGAGGTAGACACTGAAGGAAATGTCCATGCGATGTGGATGGGACTTGACAACATGCCTTATTGGTCCTATTCTAGAGACCAAGGCGACACTTGGTCAAATGCAACAATGATTGCTCCGCCAATCAACTTGTCTGGCACTGGATTCCCAGTGGTAGTAGCAGGAGATGCAGGAACAGTTGCATTTGGCTATGTCGGCGAAACAGAAGGTGAGGATGAAATCTGGAATGCATACCTAACATATGCTACAGATGCATTCAATGAGACGCCATTACTGACAACTGTTCAGCTAAACGGTGATGACGACCCTATCGATATAGTTACAGATTGTGGATACAATCGATGTGGAGGTCTTGGCGACTTCCTTGATATTAGGGTAGATGCATATGGTAGAACCTGGTTCTCCCTTTCACATAACATCGCAGACATTGGAATATTCGCAACGTTCGATGTTGGCCCAAGCCTACGTGGCGATACGATTTTCATGCTACCAGAGATGCCTGCAGGTGGCCCTCAAACACTTTGACTAATCCCCGGACTCTTTCCAGTTTCCATGGTAATTTTCAGCGTTATCGACTCTGATAAATAAATCAAGAGATGTCCAAACTAAGCTATTGAAACCGCTTGCCATACCAGCAGGCCCTCCTGCTTTAGCGGTCATGAATTCGAGTGTGTCAGAGGGTGAATGCCACTCTTGCCAGAAGGATATATCACCGCCTGGGCTAAAGAAATTGAATGTTGGATAACCTGCTGAAAAGAATGAACAGTGGTCTGAAGAACATGATTCAGCGATTTGCCAATAAATCGGGTTACCAAGAGTCGGTTCATACGCTAAATCCTCCTCTAATGTTGTACCGACCCAATCCATCATTCGATCCATATTGTCATCACTAGCACCTGCAATACTGATTGACCAATCATACTTGGTAGGCTCGAATATATCGCCAGTTAGTGGATCGATTATAGGTTCAGTAAGTGGAGTAATCGGATAATTTAGTGCAACCATATCGAAGTTCATGTAAGCACGTACAGAGACGTTCTCAGGAAGATTCGCCACATAGGCTCTAGAGCCTAGTAGGCCTTCTTCTTCACATGCCCACAACGCAGATACTACTGTGTGGTCGAACTCCATTTGAGCAAGAGCTTGTGCCATTTCAAGAGAAACTGTGGAGCCAGATGTGTCGTCATTTGCACCCTCGTTCGTTCCTCCGCCCGGCGGAGTAAACATGTATGCTATGTCAAAGTGACCTCCGACGATTATGTACTCATCAGGATTGACTCGCCCCCAATTATACCCTACAATATTTAGTTGATCGGGGTCATCAGGGTATCTTGTAATCTCTACATGGTCAAAACCCATCTCCCACATTGCATCTTCCATTACCTCGGCAGCATTTTCGTAAGCAGCGCCTCCTTCATGTATAGAAGCAGATGCGCACCAACGATTGTTGTATTGAGAGGTTAACATATCGATTGTCTCGTAAGCCCTACGCCCGTCAACTAGCATCATCTCTACACTATCTTCGAGCATCAGACTAGCATTCCAAACGTCTTCTCCAGCTGTAATTGTCAGAGTAATGTCATCTCTTTCCGAGTCCATTACAAGGAATTGAAGCATAGTTTGCTCCGCTGGGAATGTCATTTCAACATCATCACGCAAAACACCGAACTCGTCCATGTAAAACAGACCTGGTGAGCGGTTTACCGTCCAATCTACAGGCGATTGGACTTCAATGGACATGTATTGGCCCCTAGTTGCTGTACTAACATCTTCGACCTCTAAACCGACTTTTGACACCGCTGATATTTCTTCACCAAAGCACCCGCTAAACGATGCTAAGAAGAATGTCAGAACGATGAAAGGAGCACGCAATGTATCACCACTCACAAGGATTCAGATGGGTATTTCCGCCCATCAAATNAACAAGGCATTCTGGAACCCTAACTCTTCCNTCCGACTCTTGATTTTGTTCCATAATTGCAANCAATGCGCGACTTGTCGCTACAGCTGTGGAGTTTAGAGTGTGTACGGCTGCATTCCCCTCGCTGGTNGCNANATNTNATNNGTANCCTATTTGCTTGATAATCTGTACAATTAGAGCATGACACAATTTCCTTGAAAGCGTTGGCTCCGGGCAACCATGCCTCAAGNTCGTACTTTCTTGCAGCAACTGTGCCCATATCCCCAGTACAGATGTTTACGACTTCGTAGTGGAGTCCTAGTTCATCCCATAGGTCGATACAGTTCTTGAGNAATTCTTCGTGATGNTCCCATGAATCATCGGGATGTGAGATTACTATCTGCTNAATTTTTGTAAACTGGTGAACACGCCATATTCCGCGGTCTGAAAGACCGTGAGCTCCTACCTCTCTTCTGAAACAAGGGCTAACTCCTACCATCTTTATNGGAAGTATACTTGGCTCTAGAACCTCNTCCATGTACATGGAGGTCAATGGATGCTCGCTAGTTGCTATCATGTATAGTGGATCTGGAGTTATTCCATACATGACGGTTTCAAAATCTGATAAATCGGTAACACCTTCGTAAGCTGCACGATTCATCATTACAGGTGGTTGTACGAATGTAAATCCTCTAGATGTCAAAAAATCTACAGCGTATGTTTGTAATGCCAGTTCNAGCCTTGCCAAGTCTCCTTTTAGGAAGAAAAACCTGCTACCTGCTATCTTTGCTGCTCTCTCGAGATCNACCCATTTATTCATTTCAATCAAATCATTATGAGTTCTAGGTTCAAATGAGAATTCTGGTTTTACTCCGTGAAGAGAATGTTGTGTATTTCCTGATTCATCATCTCCTTGAGGNACTTCAGAGTGCAATAGATTCGGTATTCGCATTCTTATNGCGTCTCTTTCAGATAACAACCCATTCGCNTTCTCNTCTAAAGCAGCAATACGCTCTCCAAGNTCNTTGACTTGGGCCATNATNCGATCAGNTTCTTCCTTGTTNCCGCTTTTCTTTGCATCAGCAATTCCTCNAGCAGCAAGGTTCCTNTCTCGACGCCCNTCTTCCATTTCTTTCAGGGCTGCTCGCCATTGTTCATCTAAAGCAATAACTTGATCGATCCTGTCATGTGGAATGCCACGTTTATCGTGATCAGCGCGAATTTTTTCTGCGTAATTGCGAAATAAATCCATACTCAACATTTCAAATCACCTAGAAAGTTATGCCAAATGAGAATGCTGCACTGCCTACAAATANNAATCCGCCGATNATGTATCCTAGTATTGCTCCACCNTTTAGCAAAGGAAGGCCAGCTTGTGGTCTGCCTGACGCCACATAGGTCATCAAAACAAGATANCCGANTAGGCCNCCAATTAAAGCGGAAATNCCGACNGNTAATCCGCTCGTAGTTATCGAATTTACACAAGAAATCACAAGCATTCCTGGGAAAATAACGTCTCCCAAACCCATGAACATTGCTTCCTTTGGTTTCTTTTTCTTAACAAGAACCTTTGCTGGTTTGTCAGATGATGATTGATTGCTTTGTACAGGGACCTCTGCCGGGCGTAAACTCTCATTTCCGTCTAACATNGTGTAACCACTTTCCTGAGGAGCGACCAATAATATTGGTAAATTCAGTCCTATCATAGTATCTGCTAAGTCCAACATGTGCTTTGAGCGATATACTGCCCAAGCATCGTAAATTGCTGCTAAAACCATGAATATCACAATCANTGTTGGGACAAATGTTACGCCTAGCATGACTATTACGCCACCTCCAACTAGTACACCCACCGTGTTGACAACATACCACTCTGGCTTTACGATTAATGCCACCATCAGAATAACTGACAGCAGAAGCCCGACAACAAATGCGGTNTCATCCCATTGTATACCATAGATATTGTACATTGTGTCAGGGTCAAATTCTCCAGATGATATCGTCATCTTAATCAAAGGGTTTCCAGGTTCATCATTGTAATTTTCATCGTCAACCGTCATTATACCCAATTCTGTAATCAGCATTGTAGTGTTTGCATTTAGATCCTTTTCAACGGTCACGTATTCGATTAAAGATGAAAAGAATAGACCGTGAATGCCATCCCCATCAGCAATCCATAACTCGTTACCGTTCGCTCCATCAAAGTCAAAGCTACCGATATCTGCAATAGGACCTNTGAAGGAATCCTCTCCCTTGAACCTCTCTTCAACATCGAANTATTCGTCTGAATTATCGTCTACGATGAACGCTTCAATCTTGCCATCATCAAGACCAGTCATAACCAAGTCAACTTCCTCGTCCCAAGGACTTGTAACTATNTTNAATGCAGTCATTGGNTTATTTTGTGTTGCAGTNTANACCCANTCTAATTGACACTCATCAGCCCAGTTTGGTGGCCTTGCACCATCTCCTTGGTAAGGAGANGCCGATTNCTCTAATTCAATCATTACTGCTCCAAATGGAGAGGCCAATAGNAAACTATCTGTGTCGTATTGTCTAGCTTGCATGACCACATCATTCAGTCTAAGTTGAGGGAATGCCCACTCAGCCTCAAAACGATGGAAACTGACATTTTCAGCATAGTCTGAATTCACNAAACTGTCTGCAAAAGTGGCACTCCGAACAATGGTGCTTCCTCCTGTAGTGATGTAGAGCGCTCCCTTTTGTTGACCCTGGTCAGCATCAGAGTCTTCAATCACTTCAAGGGCACTGACACATGACCCTATGCTAGAAATTTCAGAGGAGTCATCTCTTGTTCCGTTCCATTCTTCAATGTCAAAACATGCGTATTTGCTTAGAACCTCTCCTGTCATTTTGTCTAGCGTCCAAATCCAAGCATTGTTGTTCACTGTGTATCCNTAATCTCCTTCTATGACTGCGAATTGATCNGGGGTTCCTGGAAATGACTCTAAGTTAACCGTCCATTCTAGACTAGAATTTACCGCTCGCTTCGAAACATCAAANGAATGNGTAGACCAGTTGTCTGTCCAAATTGTTGTTTGAGTTATCATTGAGCCGTCTGAGTTAACCATGTACAGTTCTTCCAAAACATCGGTATCATCAGAGAACACAAATGGCTCAGTTTCAATCTCTGGAACGAGAAGTATGTGCGCTCCAGGTACAGTAGTGTAGCAAAGCGCCAAAAATAAGACAAATAATAATCCATACTTTATGACATGTTGNAGNTGTTTCTTGGCAAGCCAAAGTATGAGGAAAGTGAAAACNAGAATTGCAACTAATTCTAAAGCAATCCAACGAACTTGTGTACTGCCAGATTCTCCAAATGCTTGGAGGCCTGCAGCATTAAACCACGGTTGGAGCCAAAGTCCAAGAAGGATGGTAACGACNAACATGAACGCCATTCCGAGCATACCCGGTGCCTGCTCAATCATGTTGGATAGGAGGCTGTCTTCTTTGGCAAGTTCTTGCTCAACGCGCTTGACATGGTCCTGTGCCGCAGACTCTCCCATGCTTTCTTGCGAGACTGAGGGTGGTTTTCTAATCATTGGAGCGACTGGCCCCTACGGGGCCAAAGCCAATGAGTGAGATTAGAGACTGGTTATTTGCCTCTAAAAATATGGGTATGTCACTAGGACTCGACAGAGTTAATGAGGCACTGCAAGCCCTNGGACGCCCAGATAAAGAGATGGATTGTATTCATGTTGCAGGGTCAAATGGTAAGGGAAGCGCATGTGCTCAGTTGGTTGCAGGCCTTGTGAGAGCTGGATACAAAGTTGGNTTTTTTTCCTCACCNCANTTGATAAGAGTTGAAGAGAGNATAAGAGTAAATGGTAAATCGATAAGTTCCGANGATTTCGACAAAGCATTAACCTCTGTCAATGAAATTGGAATCCAACTAACCTTTTTCGAGATTACATATCTAGCGTCACTCATTGCTTGTAGAGATGCAGGTTGCTCAATTATGGTTCTAGAAACTGGCTTAGGAGGACGATTAGATGCAACACGGAGCGCTGATGTTGTTGGATGTTTAGTGACTTCAGTGTCTTTAGAACATAGTGAAATTTTGGGTGATACATTAGAACAAGTAGCAAAAGAAAAAGCAGCAATATGGCGATCTGGTGTACCGATGCTAATACGTGACCCCGGTTCTGCAAAAATAAGAAACGCAATGAGAGAAGAGGCAATTACAGCACAATTTTACCAGCCAGAGGAATCTAATTTCATGGACGAAGCAGGCGATTTAGCAGAGCGTTTGTGTGCATTGTTGGGGTACTCTTTTTCTCGCAGGAAAATTAACTGGCCTGCTAGAATGCAGATGATTGAATCGCAACCAAAAATCCTGCTTGAGGCTGCCCACAACCCTAGTGGTATGATTAGAGTAATTCCGGAAATTATTGATGTCCTACCGAGACGCTGGTCGCTATTATTTGGCACCTCGCCACAAAGGCACATGGATGAGTTCTTGCGCCCTTTACACGCATTGATCCAAATTCACCCGCCAGTGGAAATTATCACAACTGAGCCGCAAAATGGAAGATATCCCGGCGTGAATCAACCTATGGTTGGAGAAACCCACATACAAAATCCAGTCGAAGCGATACAGGAATTTCAGAAAGAAACGGACCTAATATTAGTGATTGGTTCACTGTACTTGTGTGGAAATATCCTAGAATTTCTTGGGCTTAGTGTCGACATACTTTCTTGAATGTGGAACTGGTAGGTGGCGTTAGGGCGGAAGTATGCCGGATAAGTGGGACCGCCGTTTTATCGAACTTGCAAGCCACATTGCTCAATGGAGCAAAGACCCTTCAACCAAGGTTGGTTGTGTTATTGTAGGAGAGGATAGAGAAATTCGCTCAACAGGCTTCAATGGTTTCCCTAGAGGCATCGATGATGACGATGGGCGCCTTAATGACCGAAATATGAAATATCCATTAATTTGCCATGCTGAAGAAAATGCTATCATGCATGCGGCAAGAATAGGTGTCTCAGTAAAAGGCAGCACAGCATATGTTACTTGGCCACCATGCACAAGATGTGCAAGATCACTTATCCAAGCAGGGATTAAGGAAATCGTTTACTACAGCGATATAGAAATCCCTGAAAGATGGATAGAGGATTTCAACATTTCATCAGCCATGTTCGCTGAAGCAGGAGTCGAAGTTAGGCAAGTTTAGCCAGTTTAGTTCACTTTCGTAAAGCGCTGTACCGGTGTGTTGAAGTGGAGTGTTTGTTAGTTCTGACACATGCGAGGACGGGTCATANTAGTGTCCTTGATTCTCATTCTTACTCCTGGTTGCACCTACTTNGAGGGAACTATTGTGGATGAAAATGCACAAAATTCTGAAGAAATAGGNCCTGTACTGGGTTGTACAGATGCTAATGCTAACAATTACAACGAGACGGCAACCGAAGACGACGGATCTTGCGAGTACGATGAACCNGAACCTGAACCAGAGCCCATCAAAGGATGCACTGATTCTGACGCTGAAAATTATGACTCTAATGCTACAGANGACGATGGNTCGTGCAANTTTCTAGAGACGATTCCATGTAACGGAATGGTAATTTTGTGTCACAGAACATATGATCAAGTCACATTCCCTGAAACACACAATTCATACTCGACACATGAAGACAATATTTTCTATCCTGCAAGTAATCACCGAACTGGGTTTCAAGCACAATGGAATGCTGGAATGAGAGCATTCATGTTAGACACTCATTATCTTACTACTGCTGACCAAAGTGCGTCGAACGTTAGATTCTGTCATGGAGATTCAGATAGAGGTTTTAGCCCCTGTACATATGGTGCAGTAGACCCATGGGCTTGGCTGAATAAACTTGAGTCTGANATGAACAGTGAGGGTAGAGATGTAGTTACACTACTGATAGAAAACTACGTTGAGGCTGACCATTTGAAGGAACTGTTTGACGATGTTGGACTTTCTGACTGGATGTACATTCATGAAGTAAATNCTGAGTGGCCAACGCTAATTGAATTGATAAATATGGACAAGCGGTTAGTTGTTTTCTGGGAGCAATCTAGTGATTCATCACACCCTTATTTCCATGATTTCTTGACCCACAGCTGGACAACAAATTACGCTGACGATGATACATCTTCAATGGACTGTGAGACACTAAGAGGTGATTCAAATCAACCAGTTTTCCATATGAATAACTGGTTAAAAAATCAAGCAGGATTATCTGATCCTAATCGAGCCTCAGAAGCAAATGATGTAGACTTCATGGTNGAGAGAGCATTAGAATGTATTGAACTCCATGGAAAACGACCTACATTTATTGCTGTAGATTGGTGGGAAGAAGGCGATGTTGTTGAGGCTGCTGAGAGAGTCAATATGATGGAATTAGACTCTGATTAACCCCAAAATCGGCGAGTTCTTGCATACTCTATTTCTGCAATGTGAATTGCTTCCAGTAAACCCTCTAAGTCCCCTCTCTGAACCTTTCGCATCAACCTTTGGCAAGTAGCTTCTCCAACCCCTCTTGCCATTAGTGCAAGAACTGCATCCATTCCTCTATTTGCAACGGCTTGNGCATTTTTCATCATCCGATCACGAGTTTTTTCATCATCCGATTTTACCCANTCAACCAATTGTTTCTCCAANCCTTCTCTGGAACAAGCCAGCATTTGTCCACCGCATTTCANGCATTTTTTTACATCGCTCATTTCAGGATATCTCGCAACTCTGAACCTTCGTACAGAGTTACACCTCAAGCAGCACAAAACNGCTCTTTCATTCATTAGTCGTCCTTCCAATCTCGCTCTAACCTGTTCATTATTGAAATTAGGAAGGAGCAAATCTTTCTCTGACCTGCTTGAAATTCCGAGTGGACCATTAGCAGTAACCTCGAGCCCAATAAGNCCTGATTGAATTCCTCTCAGNACATCAGTAGCACCNATTATATCCATTCTTTCATGAAATAGTTTGGACAGTACTTCTTGCATTACTGGAGTTCCGCGATACTTCTTTAGCAACGCTTGGATGTTGATCTTTCTTGGGTCTACTCCATGCCTAAGTATTCCGAATATTTTTGCAATCTGTGCAAAGCGCCACCTAACCTCTCGAGAGTTTGGTAAAGTTACTGATAAGACGCCTTCAAGCGCATCAGGAGGTGTATTGCTCAGCCATTCGATTAAGTCGCTAGGATTAACGCTAGCTACTTGCAACGAAATTCTGCATGGCTCAACCACTAACCTTCCCCAATTACCTGATTTTGTGCTTGCCATTGCTAGCAAGTAATGGCCGATTGCTTCGTTAATTCTGTTCCCTTGACATGAATTAATGACCAAAGCATCCTCTCTATTCTCGATAGTGATTAATCTCTCGCTTGGAATCATTCCAGCAGAATCAAAGTGGGAACTAACCATTTGCGCAATGATTCCCTTGGCTTCCCCATTCAATGGATAATCTGACAATTTAGTATGTCCTTTTAGCAACTCTGCGGGGTCGATTATGTCAGTCTCTTCATCTTCAATAATCCCGAGATCAATTGCAAAAAGTCTCCTCAGCCTACCAGCTTCTCGAGCAACTTCAGCGGGGGTAGGTGGCAACTCTCCAACCCACTGTGGTGCATGCCCCTGGTCTGAAACAGGCGCAACCAACAATTCACTTCTTTCGGGGTCTGCATCTACTACAATCCATGTACGTCCTGCCATGACAAATCTTCTTTGTCTACCGTCTGCCTCTTCCCCACCATCATTCAATGAAAGTACGAATGCTTCATCGACATTTCCAAGTCCCTTCCGAGTGACAGCATCTCTAACCCTGTACTGCTGTTTATCCGGTATCATAGAAAGGTGATTAGATACCCATTGCCTCGTTCTTCCAGATTTACTTAACCAACCTTTAGAGAATTTCTTGGGTACATCAAAAGAAAGCCTAGCTAGATCTTCAGTCGGTTCTTCATCATAGGCAAGTTTAGGCTGCTCGGGAAGACTGGTTTTTGACACTCTAACGTATTCTTGCCATACGTCATGAGGCCAGCGATACCACGGAATTTCGCTTGGGTCTTCGACACAACGAATTACCCATCTATCGGCAAGTACTTTCCCGATAGATATTGTATCTTCTCGACGCCATTTGGAGAATTGGTTTGCCCCTGAAATTGATTCTGTAACTTCGTCAATAGTCATTGCACCATGGCTATGAATCATCATAACAATTTGATTCGCTGCTACAGAGAAAGGAGAATCCCTCCATTCAACTGGTTCGATTTCTCCATCAACGGCTTTTCTTGCAATCACTGCTGATTCGAATATATCATCACCTTCCCAACTGAGTAAATGACCTCTACCTACACCCCCAAGCCGGTGATCTGCTCTACCAACTCTCTGTAGCATTCTATCTACAGAACGAGGAGAGCGAATCTGTACAATGTGATTCACACTACCTACATCAATACCTAACTCTAGGCTTGATGTACATACTAAGCCTTGAAGCTCCCCGTTTCTTAGATCGTCCTCCATCTGTGTCCTAGTCTCCTTAGCTAGAGAACCGTGGTGAACGCCGATTTTGAGATCAGGTGCTATCGCCTGTAATCGCTGTGCGACAGTTTCTGCACTGTTTCTAGAATTTACAAAGATAAGGCAGGGTGATTTTTTTGAAACAATGTCTGCCAAACCACGTAATGTTGCGTGTGCTCTGGGGGAGATAGCAAGTTCTAGAGACCCAACCTCGTCTTCCGGAGTTTGTACTATTGCATCAACAAAAAGTTCAGTCGTTCTTGGAGCGACTGCGTTAATTGGTTCTGCGCTTGGTGACAACCATTTTGCTACCTGATGTGGATTTCCAACTGTCGCTGAGAGACCTATTTTTTGTACGCTAGAGCCTTTAAAATTTTCAAGTCTAGATATACCAACAGAGAGCTGCCAGCCTCTTTCTCCGTCTGCCATCTCGTGTACTTCATCAATTACAACCGCTTTTACAGTACGTAGTAGTTCTCTTAATTTTGAACCTGTGAACATAAGTTGGAATGTTTCAGGTGTTGTTATCATAAGGTTTGGTGGATTTCTAGTATGCTTATTCCTCTCTGCCTGTGATGTATCCCCATGCCTAAGGCCAAGTTTCAGTCCAACTGAGGACATGATCTCCTCTAGCCTACGATCTACGTCTCGATTCAGTGCTCTTAGAGGTGTTATGTAGAGAATTGACATTCCAGACCATTCCTCACGAAGACACCTGTCTAGCAAAGGTAGAACCGCTGCCATCGTTTTTCCAGAACCTGTGGGTGCAACAACCAACCTATCTAATCCATTTGCTATATCTTCCTGAGTCGCATGCTGGACAGGCGTAGGAGACCATTGCCTCTGGCTCAAAGCCTTTCTCAAACTCTCATGGAGATTAGAGAAGACACCCTCTGCCATGATTGCTGGGCTATGCCACTGGTTCAAGAGGTCAACGATTAGAGAATTCAATAATCCTCATCGTAGTCATCATCGTCTTCCTCGTCACCTTCCCAATCTTCTTCCTCTTCCCACTCTTCTTCGTAAGCGAGATCGTCACCATGGGAAATCGCAGTTCTATTCGCAGTGATTCCTATTGCCACAAGAACGATGATTGAAATTATAGAGAAAAGCCAAATCAAAGGCTGCTCTCTTATTGAATCAAACCAACCCATGTAAGATACATACACAATCTCAACCCTATGTTCTGCTGTGTTATCATCATCGTTGACTTCCACGATAACGTCATCTGGATCTACGACAACACGAATTCTATCAATACCTTCTCTTGCTTCCCATGTCGCGCTTACAGGTATTGTCTCTCCAGATCCGATATTGTTCAAAGTTGCGGAGTCGAATGGTACAATCGCATCTCCAGCATAAAATGACACTCTGAACTGATAGCTCGTTTCTCCACCTGCATTGTAGATGTCTGCTTTTATTTCGATTTCCTGTCCAGGCGCTACGTGGTCGTCTGACAGACTAATTGAAGCGACTTTTAGCTGAGCACCGAGTGCACCCAACCTCACCCACTGTCTCTCAAAGTCAGTGTCGTCTGCAGCAATTTCAGGAATTGGACTGGCCTCAGAATTTGAAACCAATGGGAATTCATTTCCTGCTGAATCATAACCTGTTAGGTAGAATCCAACCCAGTCTCCTTCACGGGTGTCTATCCTGCCATTGTCGGTTAAATCAACAGTACCGGTCCAGATTACACTTTGACCATCTTGCTGCATTCCCAAGACAGATTGACCTGCGCCTAGAGTTAATGTTCTACTGGAGTCTCTCATAACCCAATGTACAATTTGCTTTGATCCTGTCATATCTGCATCCTCTGTTCCGTGGAATTCTACTGGGACCTTTGTCAAATCTGTATCAGATGAAATATCGATAATGTTCAATGGTGCAGCCCTGCTTACCACCCTAGGAGCAGTGTCATCAACAACAACACGCAGGGTTGTAGATACTGTTTGACCGGTCATATCTTCACCAGTACCTGGAATGCCGCCTATTGAAATCAGGCATGTACGCGTAGGAGAGGATTTCAGACTTTCAGCATAGGACAATGGGACCTCGACTGAGTAGCTTCCATCTTCACCAATGGAACCGTCTGACCAAATTGTCTCACCGTCAAATACCTCAATTACAATAGATTCATCGTTTGGACCTGGCGTATTACTTCCCTCGTAAACAACCCTTCCTGTGAACTCAAGTCTGTCGTCATTCCTTACTCTACTTCCATCAGCAACAATGCCTGTTCTGGGCTCACTAATGTCCTCAACAAGGAATGAAGATGCTTCGAGTACTAGGTCATTTTCAACAGTAAAAGTATGCTCGGCAATTATGTGCCTTGTTGGGAACTCAGAACCTCTCTCCTTATACTCCAATGCGAGGTCAGAAATTTCTTCATCAGGCCAATCCCATCCCATTGTGAAGTGGAAATCTATCAGGATTAATGGCATTCCAGATTCGTTAGTTGTTTGCGTCATATCCGAAATTGTATCGAGATGAATGTATTGTGACTGGCTTTGGAAGGTATCTGTGATTCCATAGTAGGAAATTCGCTGTTGATCGACTTCGCTATCAGGACCTTCAAAATCAAACACTAGATCTATGAATTCAAAATCAATTGCTGTGTTAGCGTCAATTAATCCCAAGGATATTGTTTGCTCAGTTCCAGCAAATATTGCAGCACCGTCGTTATGACCGTGCCAATCTAATCCGGTGAATATTGCAGTTGAGTCCTTCCTACTGCGGAATGTAGCGTCATCGGATTCGAACCCTGGTCCACTCTCCCAAATGTATTCTTGGTCATCAATAATTGTGGAATAATGTAGAGGGTTGCCTGCTCTGTCTCCCCCATCCCAATAGTAAGAAACTCGTCCCATGTTCGGATTTCTAGAGTGATCAATTGTTGTCGAGAAGGTTTTGAAGTCAGCCTGTGTTTCGTTTACTACAACTTTCATTGCATATTCACTTGGGTCTGCTTCTCCGTTTCGATTAAGGTCATGATCTGCTTCGACCCAATAATACAGATCTAGTTCTGTAGGGTCACCAACTGCATCTGACAAACTGATGCTGATTTTTTGGTCTACCTCGGCTGACTCATATGCATCGTTTATCGGATATGTTGAGAGTGCCTCTGGATGAGTTGCATCTACTTTGAATGTCCTATACCAGTCTGAGTTAGGAGCGAGAACCTTGCTTGCATCTCTCTCATTATATGTTTGAATTTCATATGTCAAGCCACTTTCAACGTCAATATCCGGCATTGGAATTGATATGAAAAATGAACCATTGACATTTGAGGTGTCTCTCCAATTTGCATGAACAAAGCCGTTCTGAGCAATCCTGACATCAAATGCATTATCTTTCGGAGCATCTGTAGAATCAGCGAACCACATCGCTCCCTGGAAATGTAGTGTGTCGCCCGCTGCTACCCAACTTCCATCTTCAACATCGCTCGAGGTCACTTCACCATCATTATCTCTTACATTCATCCAACCCAAACCAAATGAGTTGTTGACACGTAACCCAGTACTGCTTGAAATTGGGGATGGAGAGTAGCCATTGTTACCAGATGTATCTAGACAATTCGTTTGGAATCTTACATTTAGCTGGTCAGGGAAATTTGATTTGACGAAGAAAAGCCAATGAATCTCCAAAATACCATTGTTGAGTGATGACCATGATGATTGGTCGATATCAATCCAGTCATCAGGATCGTTAGGTGAAGGGAATATATCTCCTTCTTGCCACTCAAGTGTTGGAGCACTTGATGCAGGCGACGCTAGGAAAGAAAGTGTCGCTGATTGAATGTAATTATTCGCTCCATCACCAACTATGTGCTTTGTTATAACCTCGTAAGGCTCATTTCTCTCGTGAAGTATTTCTCCATCTGGAATGGTGATGTCTAAGTTTACTGTATTGATCTTGTATGTGACACTAAATCGCTCTAATACAACAATACCCGCAGATTGCGCTGTTACGTGTACTGGGATGTTTACGCTACCGTTTCCATCATCTGGAATCAAATTATTGAAAGCATTAGAGAATGCAGAGCCTCCACGAGTGGTTGTTCCCAAAAGAACGCCCTGAGATACCCATTCATTACTTCCATCGCCGCCGATATCAATACCCACTTGGGATGGAGCATTGGAATGGAAAGCAATTTGCAAATCATCAAGAGTTGCTGTAGATGAGCCAGATGAAGAGAATCTCACATAGACATAGATATATCCGCTTGTCATTGACACTGTTTTTGAATCTCCACTGTACTGGAAAACCTTCGTTGAAGTATCTTGGAATTCAACTTGAAGACTCGTACCTGCCGGTGTTGTTGCGTTCCAGTAAGCTGTTATCGCAACGGGCGCATTTCCTGAATAATAATTCGACCTTAGTTGGAAATAACCACTTGATTGATAACTTGTAGAGTAGGTTAAAGTGACGAAATCTAGAACCGGTGTTTCGGTTGTTGTGCCGTTAAGATATGCTTTCCATACCACACTTGAACCAGGGGTTGTGAACGTTAATCTTTGATTGAATATACCACTCTTCCAAGTTGAGCCACCGTCGTTAGAAACCTCGAGTTCAATACTAGTATTGGCTGGAGTGTATCCAACTAATGCTCCTACCGTTATCTCTGTGATTGATTTAGACAATGATGTTGTTTTGCTCGTTACAACAGAAGATGTTTGGCTTGGTGTGCGGTAATCGTAAATCGCTCCTACTCCCTCACGCTGGATTTTGTTAATGTAAGTACTACCACAGTAAGATGTGGAATAATGGCACTGGTAGCCAAATGTATTGTCTCCGAGTTGATCCATACCATAATGACCTCCTCCATCGATTTGCACTTTTCCTGTCCGCTCAACAAAAATCCCGTTCATGTTGAAATAGTTGTGATAGCCGTATTGATTGTAATATTCGTTTGTAGTTATTTTTGGAAGGTCTACAACTAATCCAGTTGCTGTAGTGTATGTTGTACCAAGTTGTTCTTCTGAGCCAAGTAACCAACTGCCATTGATGCTAGTTGGAACGCTTGGGTTTATCTCATACAGGTATCTGTTGTAATTAGGGTAACTCTGCTCAAACAATAACAGGAACATCCTTCCTGAATCCTCATCGACATCTACTCCAACTGGATAATAACTTCCTGAGTAGGAATATGTATTCAGGCAAGTCCAAGCCCCTGTAGTGAGACTTACTGACCACTTAACCAGTACACGATAGCTGTATGAGACCGTCCAAACATTTCCATTTCCGTCGCTTGTTGCATCGTAAGTCGAGTATAGCGGTGTAGAATAAGAACAGGAACCCGATGAAACTGATGCAGTTCCTAAATATGAGCCTGTAGTTGAGTTGTACCTCTTTACAACAGGGGTGTTGTACATCGATGATGAAGTGGAAGTTGCAGAATGATATTCATCACCATGTGAAATTACGAATCCTCTGTAAGTTGACGATGATGATGTTAGTGAGAATGATGACAAGGGTTTTGTCGCACCCACGAAACCGAGGTCGCCGTTTGCAGCGAACCCGCCTGTATTGTTGATTGTACCAGTAGAGGATGCTTCAGCCGATCTATCCATGCCGTTTACGTTATTTGTTGGATTTCCAACGAGCTTGACTTGGTCATTTCCAACCTCCAAATTAGACCTACTACCATACGCAAAGCCCGGTGGCGTACCACTCCATGTTCCAGTTCCAGCTCCACCAAAATCTGAATTTGAGGTCATATTACCCCACGATGTTGAGGACGGTTTGCCTGCAATATCGAAAGATGCCGATGTTACCTCTGCACCGGATGGAAATGTGAGGTTGCCAGCAAACCCATCACCAGTCCCAGTAAATGTGTGCGTGTATGATGTCGAACCGTCTTGGAATTGTGTCTCAGTGACATCTGCTGCCGCAAGTGGAGACATCAACGAGAGTAGGAATATCGAGGTTAGTAACAAGGATTTTTTCATCTATTCCACGTCTCTACCCTGTGTGGGCCTTCGGCCCACGGGGGCTCATAGCATTTCAACAATACCCCGTCAGGTCATTTGGATTTTGATACAAAATTGAATAAGAAGGCCTTTGATAGGACTGACAGGTGAGACCAGTGGGCTGGTGGGAAAATCAACATGGCAATCAACTAAGGATATCAGGTACCGCAACCTTTGCATTTTCTCTCCTGACAGTGTTATCTGCCTTGCAGTTGATGTTTTTACAAGACAGCCCAGACTTCCAGGAATATACTGGAGCCTCGATCGTTCTCATTGTAATAGGAGGTATTGGACTTGCAATTTCAGCACCTGCGTTTATCAATCTAAACGCTAGAGCAAAAACGCTTGAAGCAATAATGAATACAAAATCGACAAGCGAGGTTCGAAAGCAGCGAGGAAATGGAGACGAGGCTGCTAGAATTCTAGGTGGCGGACACCAACAAGCATGGAATTCCTTCTTACAAGAAAAGGGTCTGAAAAAGCGCTAATATTCGGGCTGATCCAATGAGTGAAATTGACCCAGTTAGGACACTAATTCGGGAGATAGCATTAGCAGTCGGTATGATCGCTATTCTTGTTCTAGCAATGTGGGCCCATACTGGCTCAATGCCGCCACTAGTCGTCGTGGAATCAAATTCGATGCAGCATGATTCTAGTGGAGAAATTGGAACAATAGATGCTGGAGATTTGGTCTTAGTTCACTCACCTAGCTCTAGCAATGTAATCACATTCGCAGAAGCTACAAATCCTAGTTCCAGGCATTATGGTTACAAATCGCTTGGGATGGAAGGCGATGTGATAATTTATGAAAGAAATGGCGAGTCCTCAAGCACCCCAATTATCCACAGAGCCCTATTCAAAGCAGAGATAGGCTCGAGCACAGATGCGGTAGAAGGAGAATGTGAAAGTGGAACAAAATGGAACAACCTCTGCATTTTATCTTGGACTGTTCCAGGTAGTGACCAAATTGAAGTCGAAAGAATCAACCTTGTTTTCGACGGTGATAAAGTAGGCAAGTACTCTTGTGCGGGAGTTGCTGCACAGCATGGCTCCGAATGGTACAGTGTGGAAAATTATACACCCATCAACCCTGGATACATAACCCTCGGAGACAATAATGATTGTAATGATGATCAGGGAGTTTTCGAATTCGCACAAGGCCTATCATCCCTCCACAGTGGTATAATCAAACCAGTTCAAGACGACTGGGTAATAGGCGTGTCTGGGGCTGAAATCCCGTGGCTTGGCACTGTAAAATTAATGGTTAGCGGGGGCAATTCTCCCGGCGTTTCTCAAGTACCTGGCCTATCTTTCATTTTCCTATTTGTTTTCATTGGAGTTGTTCTTCTAACACCAGTAATTGTTGATCCTCTATTCAACAGAATTTTGAAAAATTCTCCAGAGATGTTGGAGGCAGAAAAAGAAGCAGAAATTGCTAAGATTTACTCCTCTGAAGAAGAATAATCTGGTTTTTTACCCGAAAGTCTGTTGTCTGCGGTTTGGAGCCTATGCTCTATGAAACCAATTTCGTTCTCTATCGTAGACATGTCGGATTGTGAAAGCATCTTTCTGATTGATTCTCTAGTTCTTTTAAGATCTGCAATCCTTTGTTTCTTTGACTTCAGATTGGATTTGTTTTCTTTCATCTCAGAAAGCCAAGTTTCTAGAAGGCTTGCGCCCCACTCTGGTGGTTTCTCTACGACCGGATTTAGCATAATCTCACGTTGTTTGTGCCTAAATCGTACCATTCCGTCACTCATTCTGTGCGTCTGAATTGAGTTGGATTGGTGCCAATTTAGTGATTTTATAACAAGGCTATTGTTCTCCATTAACAAACCATCATCCCAGAACATATCCAATATCACGACTTTATCCTCTAAACAAGCAAATATCTGTAGATTTTCATCATCCTCATACCATACCGAGAAAGACTTTGCATCTTCGTCAAATGAGGTTGAAATCCAAGACTTTACTCTAGGGTCTACCTCGTCCATGCATCTCCCAAGGGTCAGACCTTCAAGAACTAAACGACATCGGATTCAAGTGTAATAAGATGCTGGAACCACCATGGGAAGCGGTTTTCTATCCGTCAATATCGGTTTTACCGAGGTGGCTGTCTTCCTATTTGCTTGGTACATGCTTTTGCGGTATTGGGAAAATTCTGGTAAGCTTGATGAGTGGAATGCATCAAGGATTTTTTTCGGAATGGTTTTGATGGTTCGAACATCTAAAGGGAAAATTCCACTAGAGAAAGTTTCCAAACCAAAAAAATTCTGGAGAGCGTATGGTGAGTTGTCTCTTTGGGTTTGCTGGGGAGCTATGTTCATTGTAGCAGCCACAATAATTTTGGCAGTTGTATCTGCCATAATAATGGGAAATCAAGCAGAAGCAAGACCAGTATCTGAGCTTGTGGCAATACCTGGTCTTAGCCCAATAATTCCTCTTGGCTGGGGTGTAATCGCCTTCGTTGTTTGTCTTGTTATTCATGAGTTTGGCCATGGAATACAAGCCAGAGCTCATGGGATGCGAGTCAGAAATTTTGGGCTTCTGATGGCCGGACCATTGCCCCTNGGAGCATTTGCTGAGCCTGAGTATAATGAAATCGCNAATTCACCAAGAAGAGANCGTCAAAGAATGTTTGCNGCTGGACCGGCTACCAACATTTTCGCTGCGATAATTCTGATGATTCTATTGGGGCAAGTAGCAGGACAGTTTGAGGCAGCCGACCCAGGTGTTCACTCTAGTCAAATTGTAGTAGATTCAGCAGCTGAAAGGGCTGGACTTGAGGCCTGGGATGTNATCATTNCAATTAACGGAACAGAGATTTCAGATGCTGATGATTTTTCTTCTGTNATGGATACACTAGAAGCAAACCAAACCGTTAACATGGAAATCATACGTTATTCTTCTGGGTCATCNGANATTCTTAGTGTTAACCTCACTGATAAGTATCAATATTATCTTGACCTAGGCTGGGATGAAGAAACANTGAATGCAATGGAAATTNAGCAGGGAGATGCCTTTCTGGGTGTACAAAACTTAGCNGGTGGAACAGCAGGTGTGGACCGATTAGCTGGATGGGCTCATCCTGATTATGAAACTACGGGCCTGGGTTACGTAATTGGTGTTCCCATNGGAACTTTGCAGATTCTTATTACTCCATTTGAATATCAGGGAGTTGCAATTCACCCTGCACAAGAAGAAATGCTNGCAGCAGGAGATGGTTGGCTTGCTTCAATCGTTGGATTAGACGGATTAATGATTCTGATAAACCTTCTATTTTGGTTAATTTGGGTAAATATCCTACTTGGATTTACAAATCTATTCCCAATGATTCCATTTGATGGCGGTCATTTGTTCAAAGACATAGTCCATGGAATGATGTCTGGNATAAGAAAACTCGGTAAGAAAACCGGACTGTANAATGTTCATCCACTATGGGTAGAGCACGTTACAAGAAAAGCATCGACTTTCTCGTCTTTGCTTCTACTCGTTATTCTTGTATTCCTAATTGGAGCTCCGTATTTGTGANCTNTTGCGATTTATCGAGTGCATTCGAGACATAGTTTTCTGGTTTGGGAATTCTCTGCTCTAGTTGTGAAAANTTTGACTCATCTTTTCGGCAAACTAAAGCTAGAAACTTGTGTAAAGGCATGCCTTTTTCCCAGTCTAAGAATGGTTTTCCGTTTCGAGTTTTCGGGAATGGTGGGATTCTTCTACAAAGCATNCCTAATCTACCACTTAACTTACCAACTTCNACGCGGAAAATTCTCCANGAATCGCCTCTAACACCCTTGAGCCTGTAAGCGTACAACGGCATAAGTTCACACCTCTTACCCTCATACACCATNGCCTGATATTGATCCCAAGTCCTTCCTGACAAATATAATTTTGATTTCTTGGAAGATTTTACCTCAATGGGAAAACAAAGATCTCCCCTNAAAGCTAGCAAATCTCCACTTCCCTCCATACCAGAACCTGCNGCNCTGACGACCAAAAAAGGCCTATCTATTACTTGCATTGCTCTTGCCTTTGCAATATCATCACAAGATCTTGTAACCGCTTGAACACCTTTTGGTATACCAGCAAGGACTGCTCTTAGTTCTCTTTCNTATTGACTTGCCACATTTGACAATCGTTGTCAACTGCTTTTGATGATATCGCTGATTACGCGTCATATTGAAGCGTGATTGCTGCTACGGAGAGTTGTGCGGCGGATAGCGGTTAGGACCGGAGATTTTCGTCTCTCTTTCCACCTCATTAGAGAATTAAAGAGAAGGAATTGCGAATTTGTGATGTTATCCCCTGANCAATCCTGGGATGGCATNTACCTCACTTCTCCNGAAGAAGCAACAGATGGAGGAATTCCTGCCCTGGAAGATAATGTTGAGATCGCTGTNGAGAGAGCCATACAAGCATCAAGGGGTGTGGATAGGGCCATATCTCTGGTTTTTGGATTAGATCCCGGTCCGAGGCCGGGTTTAGCATGGCTCGCTGATGGNGTGATTGTTGGCTCTGCGCANTTGGAAANCATTGATTCTGTAGCCGACCATATNCTTGGCCTAGCAACTGCTGTGGACCATGAAAATCTAATTGTCAAAGTTGGAGATGGNGCTCCACTAATCCGTGATAGAATAATCAACCANCTGATTCTTTCNGGCATTCAATGTATTCTNGTAAANGAAAAGAATACCAGTCGTGGTTCTAGGACAAAAGCGCATATTCACGCAGCAACCAGAATTGCGATTATGGGAGGGGAGAAGATATTTCAATTGAGAAAATTGGAACCTACTAACGGAGATTTGAAAGAAATACAAAGACAGTCAAGGATTCTAAGTCTTGGTGAATTAACTATCTCAACAGAACTAGCNAGAATGGTAGCCTGTGGTGATTTATCTTTGGAAGATGCAATCAAGAGAGCCTAACTCTGTATCTTTCTTTACCATTCGAATATAGTGTAATTACTCCACTCGAAGATACACAAATCGCTATAGATTCAGCCAGCTGACTGATCGCTCTTGCNGCAAGATGTCTACCTCCTTCTCCTGGTTTNGGATTTATTCCAGCTGGAACCTGAATGTATCTACCCGCATCTGAAGCAATACCTTTGTTATTGAACAATATAGCACCATCAAGCCAAGCAAATTCAGCAAGNGTCTCGTGATTATTTTTATTGNAAATATCCTTTTTATTATCTGAGTGGCCTTTGAACGGGTTCAANACCAAGGCAGTAGAATANCTCCTTAGTTTAGGCACTGAACCTATTGCAAATAGAGCACCTACCGCATGTCCTTCTCTACCTCTACCACCTATGTAGCGTGCTAATTCCATCAATTTCGCTAGAATTTCAATGTCAACATCATGATCGTTAGCCATCGATGCTAATCTATTCGAAGTAAGGCTATTTGCCTCGATTAATATAACGCCATTCATCGGTTCTGCTAATATCGCTAAGATTCTATCAGAAGAAGTAAATTGGCCTTCTCCTAAACCTTGTAAGATGATATCGTTTAAACTCGAAAGGACCGACAGGCCTTGAGATGAAAGTGAATCTTCCAAAAGTCTGACCTCAAAATCAAGGTCCTCCAGAGATTGTTTTACTTTCGCTGATGAAGTCAATGCAACAAAATTCAGTTTCTTCGGCAGAACTTCACTTACTTTCTTGACAACTCTTGAATTGTTGGATAGAATTACTGCTGTAGTTACGCCTTGCCGGTCGCTCAACAAAGCCGATTCCACCATTTTAGGTAGGTCGACCATATTATCAGCCTCAAGCCATTGTAGTATCAATACCAGGTAACTGATCTTCAGATTCCCTGTAAACAGTTCTCATATTGTTTATGAAATTCCTTTCCTTTACTACAATATTGTATTCTTTTATGCCCGGATCATCTTCTCCGTCCATAATTCCGAGAAGAGTCTCGAGAGTTAATCTCGCACCTTCCCTATGAGGATAGGCAAACACGCCCATAGACAGGGGTGGAGCAACAACGACGCTAACGTCCTTCATACTCTTCAGAGTATCAAACAAATTGTTGTAGGCTTTTGGTAACAAATCTCTCCTTGCTTCGTCCTGGTTTGGCCTTCTACAATCGGGACTTACAACGTGAATTATGTGCTTGAATCTTTTTGCAAGGTTGTATGGTTCAGAGACAACGTTGCTGGTGACAGGGCATGGAGGTAAGTTTGATTTTCTTTGCTCTATGCTTACTTGTCTGCAGAATTCTCTCAATTCGTCACCTGCATGTTTGTGTATTTGTGCATCGAGACCTTCTCTACCAGAAAGTCTGTTGTTGGCTGGAGTAATCACTGCATCAGCTTCCTGTAGATGCAGTTCTCCACCTATGACGCGAAGTATTCCCCAGCGACAAGTTCTCGCCATATACAACTCGACCATGTTTCAAGCAGGGGGGGCCATCCTTCATATACACATTGACGAAATCTAACATTTTAGGCTTGTTTAGGCCGTTACAAGAATGCGAAGTGACTTTGAGGTGATATGCTACGCACCTCATCATGTCAAGTGGGAGAAAGGCGACATTCATGGTCGCGCTATTCCTGATTGGCAGCTTAAGCATGCCAGATTTTGACGAACAACTGCCTGAGAAAACATCTTTTTTCGATGGTTTTTCGGTTCAATCTGACATTTGGAATGAATCTCCATTGCACAGCGTCGCTGTTCCAATGGGCTTTGATATGGATTCTGTAATCGATTACAGTGATGTTGGAGTTTTGATAAATAATGAATCTGAGATAAGCCGGACAATTGGCTGGGCTTTTGTTACCGCAAGAAACATCAGTGCAGAGAGAGTTTTCATTTTCGATAATACTTCAACTCCAACAGGCGAAACCATAAACAGAAATCAATTCACAACCTACTTTGAAGAACCGTTCAGAGCAATGTTGTCAAATTATAATGGTACAGATCTAAACTATTTGGTTACCACAAAAGGAATTCCTTTGAGAATAAATGGCGGTAACAACAAGGCGTCTTTCGATCAGGAGCTCTCTTTGATAGGTGGTAGTTATGACTCGTTTATCGAACAGGATTGGTGGATTGATCATGATTACGGACCACTGGCTGGTAAGCAAATGAAAGAATTCACTCGCGACGAATATGGGTTCTTTCTTGTAACTAGACTTACAGGATATACTCTTGATACCGCTTTAGATCTCATAGAGAAAGCCAACGACTCATACGGAGCTCGTGGAACTCATGTGCTTGACTTAGCAACCAATAGAAATGACACAGGATACAAGTTTTGGAATGACGACTTGTATGTAGCAAATACAACATTGAATGGAACATTAAATCTCCCTGTTTACTTCGACCAAGAGACTGAATTCATTACAAATAAATCGAATGTAATAGGGTATGCGTCTTGGGGAAGTAACGATGGTAATTGGAATAAGAATTATCTCGCAAATGGTGGTTTTGATACTTTAGATGACACATGGCAAAGTGGATCTAGATATTGGAACCACTCCTCTCCAATAGTTTCGGCAGGTGACGTGTTCAATTGGGAATACCAGACCGATACAAAACAGGGAGGTAACGGTGCCTTTGAAGCGCAAGTACAATCTGAATGTAATCAAGAAACTGGCTACTTTGTACAGGGAATCTATGCGGAGTATTTTGACAATGAAGGCATTTCCTTCAACGTTGCATCGATGCCTGATTTAATTGACAGGGTTCCTGACCATATCAGAATAGAATCATCTCTAGCATACGGGTCATCTGGAAACGCATATCCAGGGCTTGATGACAGATTCAAGAACAATTGGGGTGCGAGATTTAGTGGTCTTATCGACGTCCCAGAGAGCGGAAATTGGACCTTTTATCTGAATACAGACGATGGTTCTGAGTTGTGGATAAACGGTGTGAGCACAATACAGAATTATGGAAGCCACGGAATGCGAGAATATTCTGCAACCATCAACTTGAATGCCGGATATCATGATTTCAAGGTTGAATTCTTTCAAGGTGGCGGCCCACACGGACTAAAATTGTCTTGGGAAGGGCCAAATGTTAGCAAAGCTACTATTCCATCAACTGCTTTCTACATTGATGGAGATTATGTTCCACAAGAATCCAACTTGATACATCAATGGAAGTTCAATGAAGGAAGCGGCTCACAGAGCAATGATAGTGTAAGTAATGGTAGTAATTTCACACTCTATGGAATGGATGCAAATAACTGGGTCGATTGCATCGATGGAAAATGTCTTTTGTTTGATGGAGTAGATGATTATGCTAAGGTAAACGTAGACGATTGGCTTGGAGATTTTACTATTAGCCAATGGGTCTGGGCGAATACCTCAAACCAAACCAACTATGCTGCAACATTTGCCATTGACGATAATGCTGGATCTAACCAATCCTTCCAACACATGATTTACAATCAAGAATGGAGGTTGCATAACAATCAAAGCAAGGTATTTGGAGATGTTGTAGACAAAAAATGGACACACCTTGTTACCGTCTTTGATTCTGGAGAAACGAGGCAGTATATGGATGGAGTTTTAGTCAATACAAACTCATATCCAAATGGTTCATTGAATAATTTCGATTTGTACAAAATAGGCGTTAATCGCGCAGGTAGTTCCTACTTTGAGGGTATGATTGACAACCTTATGATCTGGGACACTGCGCTAACAAATGGATCGGTTACCGTGTTAAATCGTAATATAATTAACAACTGCACAGCTTATTCTGGAAATGGACAATCGGTCGCTTACCTCGAAACGACACACCAAATTCCAGAGAATTTTACTGACCATGCATGGGTTGTTTACACACATGGAATGCGAACCGGTGACGTATTTGGTGAATATCACTTACGAGTGAATTCTTACGATTCAAACGGGAATTTGCTTAGTACTAATAGCTCTTCAAAGCAAGATTTCAATCCTACATGGAATTCTAGAGATATGAGATTCAGACCACACGCTGATGCGACCTCCATGGAAATCAGAATATCTCTCGACATCGTTCCAACATCAACCGATGGCTCTCTGTTTGTAGATTCTACTGTTCTAAGAATAATTAGACCTCACATGGACTGGGTCAATGGCTCAATAGTGGAAACAGCGGTTAGTACAGCGGCTAGATCATTTAATTTCGGTACTTCCTATGGTCAGTCTCTAATCGCTGACATTCTAGAAGATGGTGCTAGTGGGGTGAAGGGCTATGTCTACGAGCCATATCTTACAGCAGTATCTTCGCCAAGTGTTTTGCTTTCATCATATGCAAGTGGGTACAACTTAGCTGAATCTTATGCGGCTGCAAACACAATGATTGGTTGGATGGGTGTCGTTGTTGGTGACCCAAAGATGAGCCCATATGCTGATATTGTGCATGATGTGGAAATCATCGACATAAGAGTGTTAGAAAACGCTTCAGTAAACCGCAGTTTCAAGTTAGAAGTTGCATTACAAAATATCGGCCCCGGTGAAGCAAAAGGTGAATTGAAGGTAATGGATAAACTCGGTAGTGTAATACTTGCTAACCAAACTCTAACCATTGCAGATGGCTCTCAAAATGGAAGCAGGTTGATCGTTGAGTTGGAGGTTAACTCATCAAGAAAAGGGTGGAATAATCTTGTCATAAGATGGGACTCAATATCTCAATCTTACCCGGAAAAGAACATAGAAAACAATGCTTTCGATTACATCATTTGGGTAAATTCTGAGCCAGAAATTGATGCTGTGTATTGCGATTCAAATCAATACAGTCGGGGAGACAGATTTGTTTGTAGCGTTGATGCAAATGACGACTCGGGAATCTCTGATGTGAACATAGGATGGAGAGTAACTAGCGAAAATATCTCGACAGAGTGGGTGTGGAAGAACACAGGAAGTCAAGACAATACCACTTGGTGGACAACGATAAATCTACCAAATAATGTACCA
Organism: Methanobacteriota archaeon; assembly: GCA_002694245.1. Lineage (GTDB taxonomy): Archaea > Thermoplasmatota > Poseidoniia > Poseidoniales > Poseidoniaceae > MGIIa-K1. Next base: position 587 of record NZLM01000042.1, on the reverse strand, counting down.
CTAGGAGTCTTGGATATTGCTGTAAACGTAACCGATAATTCAAACGTGACATCGACAGAAGTATCTCTTGGAATCGCTGCTATTAGAGATGCACCTGCGTTTTGGTATGGAACACATGTATCTGGTGTCGACGATCCTGATTGGGGAGGAGCATCAATTCTAACATCAGTTCCCGTTCAAGGCGTTACACGAGGTTCTATCTTAACTCTCAAAGCATGTGTTTTAGATCCCGATCACGACCAAATAACCCAAGTCCCAATAATTACAGCATCAAGGGGTCAAATTGACGGCCTAACTTACAGAGCAGGTAGCAGTGTAGGGCACCATTGCTACATTGCATCATTCAACTTAGCGCCTGGCTCAAGTCTTGAACCATTCACAATCGAGCTAAGAAATTCTGAGGGAGATTTCTTGACAAAACGAACTATCCAAGTTTCTGATCTTGTTCCTGAGATAGAGTTGAGTATAGTAAACGCGAATAGGACTCCAATTCAGAACGTTCTCGCTGGAGGAAACGATTACTTATTGGTTGAAGTGATTGATTTCGACGATGATATTTCTGGAGTTTATGGAGATGCTGAGATAAA
>NZLM01000041.1 GCA_002694245.1 Methanobacteriota archaeon | reverse complement strand
TGACTTTCTAAACTAAGAATTACGTCTATTGCTTGCTTGTAAATTTATCAACAGCATCAGGAATTATCCGATACGCGTGCGAGTGGGGGTTTGTTATTTGAACGGGTCTTGAATAAGTCATTTCAGACGCTGCACTTGTTATCAGAGTGCGGTTATATCGTTCCGTTCCTTTGAAATTCCTAAATCCGAAATTGCCTTGTCAAAGACTTTGTTTGAAATCTCGCCGCTCTTTACTAGAGAAGAAAGTGCGGCCAATGTGATGTGTTGTGAATCAATTTCAAAGAATCTTCTCAGGTTAGGCCTGGTGTCTGAGCGTCCAAATCCATCTGTTCCAAGTACGCTGTAATCTCCTCCAACCCATTGTCTAATCATATCTGGAACTGCAATTTGATTGTCACTAACTGCAATCGTTGGATACTTACCGTCACCAAGGAGTTGCTCAACATAAGAAGCCCGCCTAGCATTTCCTGGATTCAATCTATTCTCTCTCTCACACTCAAGGCCGTCTCTTCTTAATTCTCCATAAGACGTTACAGAGTAAATTTCTGACCTCACTCCATAGGTTTCAAGGATTTCAACAGCTGCAAGTAATTGTAGCATGATTGGACCAGAACCAAGCAATCTCACAATTGGCCCATCTCCTTTTGGAGCGCTTCTTAATTTGTAAGCACCCTTGATTATTCCTTCTTCAGAGCCTTGTGGTTTTGGAGGCATGGGGTGGTTTTCATTGTATACAGCAATGTAATACAATACATCTTTTTCTTCCACATACATTTCATCAATACCAGAACGAATAATTGTTGCTAACTCGTATGCAAATGCAGGATCGTATGCCCTTACTGCAGGATTGGTGTGAGCCATTAACAGACTGTGTCCATCTTGGTGCTGGAGCCCTTCTCCATTCAGAGTCGTCCTCCCACTAGTGGCACCCATCATGAAGCCTCTAGCTCTCTGGTCAGCGGCTGACCAAATCAAGTCTGCAACCCTTTGGAATCCAAACATACTGTAGAATATGTAAAACGGAATTGTAGGGCTTCCTTGTGTTGAATATGATGTTGCACTTGCAATAAAAGTCGACATTGCGCCTGCTTCAGATATTCCCTCCTCGAATAATTGTCCCTTTTCACTCTCTTTGTACTTCATCAACATCTTGTGATCTACAGGAGTGTATAACTGGCCTTCTGGATGATAAATGCCAAACTGTGCAAATAGAGGGTCCATACCAAATGTTCTTGCCTCATCAGGAACGATTGGGACTATACGTTTGCCGATTGATTTGTCTTTCATTAATCCACTTAGTAATCTAACAAAAGCCATTGTTGTAGATACCTGCATGTCTCCTTTTGTTCCCTCATCGAATGTTGAGTACCCCTCTGGGCCTGGGGGTTCTAATTCGCTGCTGGGCGCTCTTCTTTCTGGACAGAATCCGCCCATTTGCTTCCTTCTTTCTTTGATGTATGAGACCGCATCTGGGACGCTGTCGGGAGAGATGAATGGATAATCTTCTAACTCTTCATCGGTAAATGAAAGTCCCAAATCATCTCTCATCCACTTTATGCTGTCAACATCGGCTTTCTTCTTGCCATGCGTAGAGTTTCTACCTGCAAATGCTGGACCCAAACCATACCCTTTGATGGTTCTAGCAAGAATAACTGTTGGCTTGTCGTTTGATGCCTCCGCTGCAGCATATGCCGCATTAATTTTGACCATGTCGTGCCCGCCAAGGTTTGCCGCTAATTCCTCTAACTCCTCATCGCTCAAATGTGCAACCATTGACTTCAATTTTGGAGTGTTGAATAATTCATTTCTGAATGTATCCGCATTACTGGTGAAGATCCTTTGCTCATCTCCATCCACTAATTCTTGAAGTCTGTTTGCTAGTGCCCCTTCAGAATCTCTGGCAAATAAATCGTCCCACATGGAGCCCCATAGAATCTTGATGACGTTCCACCCAGATCCTCTAAATCTTCCCTCTAATTCCTGAACAATCTTTGAGTTTCCACGAACTGGCCCGTCTAATCTCTGGAGATTACAATTCAGTACCATTATCACATTGTTTAGGTTCTCACGTGCTGCAAGACTCAGTTGTGAGAGTGATTCTGGTTCATCAGACTCTCCATCTCCCATAGTATACCAAACTCTGGAATTTGATGTGTCCGCTAATTCCCTACTTGATAAATAGCGATTGAATCGGGCTGTGTGAATTGCCGTCATTGAGCCGAGTCCCATTGATACACTCGGGTATTCCCAAAAATCTGGCATTAGCCTGGGGTGTGGATAAGAGGATAGTCCATTACCGCTGCATTCAATTCTAAAATTGTCGATATTCTCTCTAGTTAATCTTCCTTCAAGCCACGCTCTAGCATAAATCCCTGGACTTGCGTGGCCTTGCCAATAGACATGGTCTCCCCAACCGTCCAAATCTTTCCCACGATAGTAGTGATTTTGTCCAACTTCCCAAAGATGTGAGTTTGACGCAAAGGTCGAGATGTGCCCACCAATACCGTCACTAGCTTTGTTGGCTCTTGTTACCATCATCATTGCGTTCCATGTAATGATGCCGTGAATTTTCTTTTCCATCTCCAAGTCGCCAGGGTATTTTGGTTGGGATGAGGGGTGGATTGTGTTGAGATATGGGGTGTTTACAACGTCCATTTCTATTCCTTCTTCTCTTGCAGCACCGATGGTTTGCAATAGAAGGCGGTGAGCTCTTTCAGGACCAAGTGCGTCACTAACCGCACGGATTGCTTCTTGCCATTCCAATGTCTGCTCTGGATCTGGATCAGGTAGAGCATCGCGGAATCCGTCACCAGTCATGGCCCCTCTCCGGTTTAATCGGGCACAGGGGGACATTTCAAGGAATCGCCTTACGCGTTCATAANATGATTATACCANGTTGCTAAAGTATCACTGCAATCTTGTTCAGATTTAATGACAATTACATGGTTTGGAATGCCTCCTGTCATCGAACCGTCAGCTATCGTAATACCATCGTATACAGGTATCAGTTCGACCGTTTTTGTGTGTTCAGCATATATTCCAATTTCAAAAATTATCCACGGCTCATCAGCTGTGACTAANTTGCGGAAAATATCTGAAAAAAGGAAGCTTGCCAAATCCTCACATGTGTAAAATGAGCATAATGTGNAAAGCGTGTCGAGAAGTCCTNACGNCTGAGGATCTAAATCTGGTTGTTGGGCAATAATTCTTGATTTAGTCATAGTCAAAAGAGGTTGCTCGCCCATTGTANCGCCCTTCGCTTACTGCTAATAATCTAGACTAATTTTTCATATATCTTAGATATAATTCGATGGAATTGATGAACGCCCTGTTCTCGTGTTGGCGAATATCTCCCTCGATCATAAATCTTGGAATACATCGATTTGTGAACTTTTTCAATTATATCTTGGTCCTGTAATTCTACAGTATCCAAGTCTCCACCAGCNCCTTCCTCTGTAAGTTCTGAATTCTTCACGTAACCTCTGTACAATACCCTTGTTTTGTCTGGAGATATTGGAATGACAATGTTAACCGATAATCCCCAAGGATAGAAATTGAACATCATATTTGGAAATAGCCATAGATAATATGCTGCAATTTGTTTTCCAAAATCAGGATGGGTCTNGGGCAAATCAAATGATATCTCTCCTTCCTTTGCTTCCCCAACTTGTAAAACNCCATTTTCAAAAACCTCTGTTGTATATCCAGAATANTCCAATGCATCATTTAGCTCAGGGTGGACAAACGGTATGTGGAAACCTTCGAGGTAATTGTCAACATATAGCATCCAATTTGCTTCAATCAAGTGGTCTCTTTTTTTGCTTAAATCATGAACATAATTTTCAACCCCAAGAAATTCAAACCTTTCAACAAACTCCTCCCATATCGGACTTTTGTTGGTTTGTTGTGATACGAAATTTAGACCCTGCCAAGTCCCCATTTCAAACTCATGCAAATCATCCAATACTGACGGGAAATCTACAACATCCTCAAACTCGGGCATGTTCTTCATCTGTCCATNCAAATCAAAGGTTCTACCGTGATATTTACATTGAATAGACCTCTTTGAACAATCTTGTTCAACTAACTTCATACCTCTATGTGTGCAAATATTAGATAAGCACTTTACTTNATCAGATTTGACNATGATAATCTGTTCACCTGTAGCGTCCTCAACATGATGTAATGGGACGATATTATTGNCATCTAGTTCGGATTTATGTAAAGCAAANTGCCAACCAGAAAAGACNGNTTTCAATTTTTCAAAAATTGATTTACTTGTGTAAAAAATTGANGGGAGGGTTTTTGCAACTCGGATATCGGGNGCAATCAAATCTTCCGACATCGTTATTCTTAGAAGCATGTGATTCTTGATTGTTCGGTAGTNTTCAAAAGTCAGCCTCAGTAGGGAGAGGNATGGAAGGTCGCTTTTGGTTCGCTAGTTCCTATGCAGANGCGGCTGGGCGGTTTCTTATTGCATGCGATGACCTTAGAGATGCAGGACATAGTGTTGTAAGCCAAAGATTAGAGATTGGAATGAAAGGTCCCGCCGATGAGCCGTTATGTATTGATGTAGCAATAGTAGGCTCCTTAGATTCTGGCAAAGTGCTACTTTCAACGAGTGGAGTTCATGGAGTNGAGGGGTATCCAGGAAGCGCAATACAACTGGCTATAATGAGTGATTTGTGCGAGCAAGACGCTTTCAGCGATCATGCAATAATATTCATTCACGCAATTAATCCATACGGGATGGCGTGGTGGCGAAGATTCAACGAAAATAATGTCGATCTTAACAGGAATTTNCTAACTNAGGAGCAGTCATACNCTGGTTTTGCTGANGGTTACGAAAAAATTCGCAGCTTCATTAATCCTGAATCCCCTCCNCCCAAGAAAGAAAGATGGTTCAAACTAAAATCGCTAAGATATATCTACAAATATGGATTTAATAATCTAAAACAATGGATTGCTGAAGGGCAATTTGAATANCCGCGNGCTATCCAATACGGTGGTAGTGAATTACAGCCCGGACCAGAATTACTTCTGAATTTTCTTGATTCTACGCTTGATGGTGTCAATGANATTTGGGCCATNGANCTACATACAGGATTAGGGCCAAGTGGTCATGATACGTTGTTGGTTTCTCCGGGAATGACCGAGGTCGATTTTAGCCACCTCGACAAATTATTCCCAGGACATGTGGAAGGGCTTGACCCTAATGCAGGAGTCGGCTACCAAATAATTGGAGATTTGCACCAAGGTCTCGAAGCCAGATATTCAGATAAGAAATGGACTTGTGTTACGCAAGAATTTGGAACATTCAAACCGCTAGACGTGCTTATTGCTACTCGTGCTGAGAACAGGTGGACTCAATATGGAAATTACTACAACGATATCGAAGCAAAAAGGCATTGGAGTAGACAGAATATGCTCGAGGCTTTTAACCCAAAAGATGCTGTATGGCAAGCAAAAATCACTTCTAGGGGGCGNTNCGTTTTCAATATTGCAAGAGCGGATCTGCTTAGCTAACACTGTTCATTTGGGCTTGACCTNNATTGTAATTGGNGCNGGTTGNTGATTTTGAGTNNGNGCNCTTTGCGTTGCTGANGAGNTTGCTTCTCTGTCAACTTCATCCTGCTTNGCAAAGCANATTATNGCCAAACCTGCTGAAACAAGCCCAGCCCCCAGAAGAGAAAATTTCTCATTTCCAACAGTGTAACAAATAGGATCTCTAGCAAATATATCGCATTGTTCTGCGTATGTTGTCATTTCAAGATCATCATCATCAGTGTAATAACCATAATCATCATAGTAATATCCATCATCATATTGATAGTTAGCATAATCTGGATGAGTATCAACGTAGAAGTAATGCAAGTTAAACAGCAAAGACAATGCAAACACTAATGTTGCAGCCCCCATAAGTTGTCCCGATATTCTCCAATATTTTCTCATAATTTCCACTCCTTTTTTACCACCATAATTCAATTGTCAATACTATCACAATTAAGAATAAAACAAACCCCAATCCTGCTCCATAAAACATACCTAATAGCCGTTTTTGATTTCCCTTTACAACGTTCTTTAGTATTTGGAAAACTAGTGCTCCGCCACAAATAAACATTGATACTACGAAGAGAGTTATGCTCTCTGATATCGCAGATAGTACTGTCAATACACCAAAGATTGATGCTGTAATTGAGGTCGTCAAAACTCCTTTGAAAAATTCACCCCTGTACACGACCAAGAAGAAAATTGTGCAGAACACTTGCATCGACAGGTGGAATAATGGACTCCAGACATCATCACCAGCAAGGGACACAAGAAGAAAAGTAACATTTGATGCAAACAGAAAGTAACCTAGAATATAGAACACTGGAGTATCAAAATAACCCCCGAAGTGAGTAGTTGTTTCGACTCTGTTTGAAAATAATTTAGAGATCAAATTTAGAATTAGATTTTTGCTAGCAGACTGCTCGTTTGTGACTATATGATATTCTTGGTTTGGCATTTTTATTGATTTTGAATTTTTATTACTAACAATTGCAAGTGAAAGGGCGATTAAAAATGCCCCTGTATAGTAATAGAGATCTACTCCAACTAAATCGCATATCGGCCTCTCGGGATGGCTAACACAACCTTCTAGCTCGCCTATCCATTGCATAAAGGTAACAATTAGTACGAAGCCATAAACAAGCGCTGATGCAGTAAAAAACAGACTGGCTCTTTTCCATGCCTGCTCCATGGGGATAAGTTCTTGATTGACTTTATAATTCTCTAGCCGTTTTTTCCTAAATTAATAGATTTCATGATTGCTTAATAATGGTGCAGAGGGCAGGATTTGAACCTGCGAACTCATAGAGACTGGGACCTCATCCCAGCGCCGTTGACCAAGCTTGGCAACCCCTGCTCAAATTGCTCTGTAAGCCTCGCGTATATCAAAAAGCCGGGAAGATTCTGAAAGATAATTTTGTCAATCACTACAAATAAAAATTGAGGCTAAGTTTGATAACTGAAATTGCTTGACTATCAATATGGATGTTATGATTGCCATGGCTATCAGCCTTGCAATCTATCTCTTCGTGATTACTTGTCTGAGGTTATTATATCCTGAACCACACGAAGATTGGTCAAAAATTGATGTTGATGACATTAATTTCCCCTCTGATTTTTCGTGGGGGGTTGCAACGGCATCGCATCAAATTGAAGGACATAATGTCAATAATTGGTCGGATTTTGAAAAAAAGCGAAATAAGGAGAAGAGTGGTGCTGCCTGCGACCATTGGAACCGTTGGAAAACCGATCACCAGTTGTTGGTTGAATTAGGTGTGAACTCATATCGATTCTCAATAGAATGGAGTAGAATACAGCCTACTCAAGACAGCTGGAATGAAGAGGTAATTGCTGTCTATTCAGAGATGGTTGATTCCTTAATTGACAAAGGAATAGAGCCAGTTATTACTCTTCACCATTTTTCCCACCCGGTTTGGTTTGAAGATTTGGGAGGGTTTTACAATAGGTCCAATATCGAATTCTTTCGTAAATACTGTGAGAGAATTTTTCCATACTTTAACAAGAGAGTAAAGAAATGGTGCACAATTAATGAGCCAGAGGTTTTCTCGATAATGGGTTATTTCATGAACATGTTTCCTCCTGGAAATAGATCGGTTTTGAAGTCTATCAGAGTAATGAAGAATGTGATGCTTGCTCACAGCCAAGTATA
>NZLM01000040.1 GCA_002694245.1 Methanobacteriota archaeon | reverse complement strand
CTTCCATGGAGGCAATCTACAGACCTAAAGCACTTCAAACAAATTACAATGAATTCAAACCTAATTATGGGCAGAAAAACATGGGACTCACTTCCGGGAAAACTACCTGGTCGGGAGCATTATGTTCTTTCAAGAGGAAATATCGACTCAGTTGAAGTCATAACACTCGAACAAGCCTTAGAAATGGATGGTTGGGTGATAGGGGGTGGGCAAATTTACGAATTGTTCTTAGACAAAGTTACGATATTACACCGTACAATAATAGACACTAGAGTTAGTGGGGCTGATACTTATTTCCCAGATATAACTGGCAGGGGTTTCATACTTGATGAAGAAAAACATGTAACTGCAGGCCCCAATGACCAACATGACATGGTTTTTCAAGTCTGGAAACGGGAATAATTTGCACCTATCGGCGATGGAATAGTTGAATAGAGCCCTGTATATCGCAATACTATGAGCGCAGGTATCGTTATTGGAGCCATTGCTGGTGTCTTGGTAATCATAGTCTTGATTTGGTTCATTAGCACTTGGAACCGTTTAGTACGCCTTGAGGAGAATGTCAACAAGTCTTGGTCAGACATTGATGTACTGCTTAAACAAAGATATGACATGATACCCAACCTAGTGAACATAGTAAAGGGCTATGCAAAGCATGAAAGGGAAATATTCGAACAATTTGCACTTGCTCGTCAAACAGCCGCAGGCGCACTAGCATCGGGTGATGTCCGTGGAGTTGGTGCAGCTGAAGGAACATTGGCAGGCCTAATGCCTCGGATAAATATGGTCGCAGAGCAGTATCCTGACCTAAAAGCAGATTCATCATTTGTAAACATACAAAACCAACTTGTTTCGATAGAAAATCAGGTCTCTGACAGGAGAGAATTTTACAACTCAAGTGCAACAAATTGGAATGCTGCCATTCAAATGATTCCTACCAGTATCGTTGCTGGCATGAAAAACGCTGCAAGAAGAGACCTATTCGAGGTCAATGATCCTGTACAAAGGGAAGCTGTTGAAATTAACTTTGATTAATCTCAACGACTGATGGTTGTTTTACTATTATGGGTAGCTAGAATTTCAGCAAAACCTTTCCAACATTTTTACCATCATGTATGTGCTGATGTGCCAATGAAACGTCCTTGGCATCAAAGACAGAGTCAATTACTGGTTTTAGATGTCCACTCCTTATTCCATCCATTATACGATGAAGCTGCTCAACCATTGCTGATTCGTTTTTCCATGTACCCATGTGTACACCAAAAACACCCCTATTTCTTGTCATTAATCGAAGAGCATCGAATTTTGGGGTTTTTCTGAGAGCAAAAAATGCCTTAATTATCGACCTTTTTGATGAAGGGGCTGCTGATGAAAGACCGAATGTGTACAGTTTTCCTCCCTCTGCCAAAACAGACAAACTTCGGGTCAAATTATCACCACCAATAGGATCTAAAATATGGTCAACTCCTCGACCATCAGTGGCATCTTTGATAATTTTAGTGAAATCATCATTATGCCGATCTATAGCAACTCCACCATACTTCTCAATTATTTCGGACTTACTTCCAGAGGCTGTAGCCCAAACTTGGTCTACACCTGCCCATTGACATAATTGCAAGGCAGCAGTTCCTACACCACCTGCTCCGCCGTGTATTAATACAGTCTCGCCCTTCTTAAGGTGACCAAGGTAGTGGAGCATATGGTGTGCTGTGAGATAGGTTACTGGGATAGCCGCCGCTTCGTCCAATCCCATTTCATCCGGTATTGGTATAACTCTCGATTGATTTACTGAAACATGGCTACATTGACCTCCAGTTGGCATTGCAGCTACGACTCTTTGCCCAATCTCAAGGCCTGTTACATCTGGACCCAGAGATTCAATCACACCGCTCAGTTCGTAACCTGGTGTAAAGGGAAAAGGAGGACGTGGACGATACAAACCTAATCTCATCAGTGTGTCTGCAAAATTTATGCCTGCATAGTGAACTTTTATGCAGACCTCTTGTGATTTTGGAATTGGCATTTCAATTTCCTGAATCTTCAAGACAGATGGAGACCCTGCTTTTGTGATAACCACGCTAAAGGGCATATGTTCTGGTTATTGAACAACAATATAATATTTTTTTAGGGCGCCCTAAATTTTTATACTACGTCCCTCTACCATTAACCGAAAAGGATGAAGAAAGTGACTATCTTATACGGAACTGAGACAGGAAATTCAGAACTATTGTCCATGGACATATGCAAGGTAGGCAATAAATCAGGACTTAATTGTGTAAATATGGGAATGGACGAAATAGATAATGACGAATTTTCAATAATAGAAAACTTGCTTATTGTCTGTAGTACTTGGGGGGACGGAGAGCAACCTGATAACGCTATAGATTTGTTTGAATTTGTAGAGAGTTTGGATGAATGTGATTTACAATACATGAATTTCTCAGTTCTTGCTTTAGGCGATACTGCATTCGATTTGTTTTGTGAAGCTGGGAAGGAGTGGGACAGAATTTTGGAAGAAAAAGGAGCAAAGAGAATTCATGATAGAGTTGATTGTGATGTTGATTACGAAGACGACGCTGAAGAATGGATTGAAACAGTGATTTCAAAATTAATGTGACCACTTTAACTAACTGTCTGGTGAATTGTAATCAGTTACACGAATGCCTAACCGTCCCTTCCTAGCAGGTCTTTTCATTATTTTTTCAAACTTATTTTCGAAAGCGGATTTTAGATCGATTTCCATAGCCAAAGAATGACCCATCAATAAAATTAGAACATCTGCCATTTCTTCGGCACACTCTTCTATTGGCTTGTTTTTTGTAACAGCTGCTGCTAACTCTCCCAATTCTTCAACTGTCAATGCTATACGATAACCCATATCATGACCATTATTCCCGGCAAAGTCATGCTTGTGATGGAAAGACGCGACTTTTCTCATCATGTTACTCCATTCATCATCCTCAGTGCTTGACAACCAATCTTCGACGCTTCTGCCCATGTAGAGGGCTTATTGTGACATCTGTTAGTTATTGCGTGAGCGCTTTAATGCATTCAATAACAGGTGCCAATCTTGATTCGGCGTTTGATGAGACCTCGTCGTGATCTAAATCTTTCAACGAGTTTCCTGGTTCTCTACCAGCAGCCCAGTTGCTTGAAACCAGAATAGCAGCATAGGGTATTTTCAACTCTGCCGCAAGTTTACATTCTCGAGGCATTGTCATTCCGACAACTTCCCCGCCCAACTTTTCTATTGCATTGATTTCCGCAACAGTCTCAAAATGTGGACCATGCGCTAACCAGTATGTTCTGTCTAACTTAAGTCCCGGCTGTATAGGAGATAGCACAGAGTGCAATTTTTCATTCAAATGCTTGTCAAATGGACTGGTCATCGATGTGAATCTTGCACTCTGGTCGTGATATGACATATCAACGCCCGTGAAATCAATGTATTGAGTTGCATAGCCTACCGATCCAGGCGGGAAGTTGTCTGGGATTGTTCCAACAGAACAGACTGCGATAATACTGTCTACACCTGCCTGAGATAATGCTTCAATATTGGCTCTATGATTAATTGAATGCGGAGGTGTAGTACTTTTTCCGTGATGTCTCTCAACAAAAAACAGCTCACTCTTTCCGGTTTTCACACAAAGGATTGGGACCTGACCAAATTTGGTTTGAGCAACTATTTTGTCAGCCCTATCAACCTCAAACTCATCAGTTGCCAAGCTGGTCATAGCCGTGCCGCCGATGATGCCCAAACGCATCGGTGTCCAACTCACTCTAGCAGACGAGCAACAATGTCGGCCTTGGTGCCTGAAGTAGCAACTCCCGCTGCCTTAGCCTTCTCGACTAATTCGTCTTTCTTTAGCTTCATCAAGGCCGCCTCGGATTCTTTGGAATCATCAGCAGTTTTCTCTTCGGCAGACTCTTCTTCGGATTGTTCTTCTTCCACAACTTCCTCTTTTTCAGATATTGATTCCATTGCTTCTGCGGCAGCAAGAAGGTCGCTATCATCTGAAACATCTTCTTCCTCTGATTCTTCCATGCTCGCCTCAGCTAATGCTGCTGCTTTCTTTGCTTTCAGTTCGGCTTCCTGTCTTGCCTCTTCAGCGTGTATCTCATCAAGTGTTGGTCCTTTTTCAGTAATGACACCTGTTTGCAGAAGTTGACTCTTTCTGATAACTACATTTCTGCATGGGTAGATTGTTTTGACTGCATTTCTAATTTCAGTTTCCAAGTCTCCACCGAGCATTGCTTCTTGCAACTTCGAGTAATTTGATTTTGCAGCAAATGAACGAATGATTTCTGCAGATTTGGATCTCATCGCTTGCTTAACAGATGTTTGACATCTTCTCTCGGTTATCATCAGGGGTTTCATCCTGACAAGGAAACCATCGGTAGTGACTACGTCTACAACATCGTCTACTTTTCCACGGTACCTTCGAATTTGTCTTCGGGTATGGTCTGATTGGTGAGCATGACCAACAAATGTTGTAAGAGCGTCTTGCCCGACTACTTCAGTGACTCTGAACCTGAGCAAAACGTGCATCTTTGTGAAGTCACCATTGAATTCTTGCTGGGTCATTTCGTAGACCCTGCCCATGATATGTTCTTCCGTCTCTCCGATTGTTTCTCCGATTCGCTTGAAGTTCCATGGATGTCGAGGTGCACGGATTGTGAACCATCTTTTGTTCTTCCACTTGTCACGCTGCTTACGTGCTGCTGCACGTGCCTTTGCACTCAACTTCTTTGCTGCCATTCGAATCAACTCTCAGATTGCGGGGGCTACCCCACTTGCATCCCTCCGACCAACATGGCCTATATGAAAGGAATAGATGGCAAAATCAAGCAATGAAGAGGGAACTTACCATCCTCTTTGGTCTAGTCTGATTTCAAGTGTCTCCAATTCGTCACCTTTCATCGGTGCACCATCCATCATGGACATTGCCTCAGCGACCTTGTCCGGATCGTCGTAATGAGCTGTAGCCAGTACAATTGCATCAGCCATTGTTGGCGGATCTTCTGCCTTGAATATACCAGATCCTACAAAGACACCATCTACACCCATCTGCATCATCAACGAGGCATCAGCTGGAGTCGCTATTCCACCAGCACAGAATGTTACAACAGGTAGGCGTCCTAGTTCTGCAACCTCAACAAGTATGTCGCGGATAGAGCCATGCATTTCGTCATTAATTTCACCGAATGGTGTCATGTTTGAGACACCTGGTAACTCACTTGAATCTGCTAGAACTCTGTATCTGTCCATTATTAGGTTTGCAGCATTGTCTAAGCCGTCATCATCCAAGGTCTGGATTTGCCTGACTTCTTGGTCAATTAATCTAGCATGTGTTACAGCGGCCACAACATTTCCTGTACCTGCTTCCCCTTTTGTCCTAATCATGGCTGCACCCTCGTAGATTCTTCTTACGGCCTCACCCAGACCAGTTGCACCACAAACGAATGGTATGTCATGGTTGTTTTTGTTAATGTGGAAGTATGGATCAGCAGGTGTCAGGACTTCTGATTCATCGACCATGTCGACACCTAGTGCTTGAAGGACTTGGGTTTCTGCTTCATGACCAATCCTTGATTTAGCCATAACTGGAATAGAAGTGCAGTCTATAATTCCGGTAATCATGTCTGGGTGGGAAGTTCTTGCGACACCCCCTGCTTTTCTGATATCTGCAGGCACTCTCTCCAACGCCATTACAGACACTGCGCCCGCTTCTTCAGCAACGGCTGCCTGATCGGGAGTGACTACATCCATAATCACACCACCCTGTAGCATAGAAGCAAATCCGCGCTTCAGTAAGTCGTCTGCGTGCCTTAGAACTTTGACATCATGTGAATTATTCATCGCTATCGCCCCAACGGCCTACTTCTTCACTCATGAAGTTATGTAGGAACCCGTGTTGATTAATCGCCCAAGACTGGAGTGTCACCTGTTGCAATTTCTGCGCCATCTGACTCTTCTTCGTTCCTTTCAATCCAGTGTTCTTCTTCGTCTGGAACATCAGTATCTGCGAATATAGCGTCAACCGGACACTCTGGGACACATGCCCCGCAATCGATGCACTCGTCAGGGTCAATAATGAGGTATGTATCCGCTTCTCTAAAAGCTTCAACAGGGCAAACGGCAACACATTCCTGATATTTGTGGTCAACACATGCTGATGTTACTACGTGAGTCATCGGTCTCTCTCCATAAACTCCCTGCTCTAACCGATTTATAACCGCTTGCTCGCAGTCATATTAATTTAGGTTAACCTAAAACTCAGCAGCTGCTATGGAAGTGCGTATCAATTCACTAGCAACATCTTCTGGATTTGAACCAGGATATACCTCTAGTTTTGCTCTTCCTTTAACTGTCCTTCTTTCTCCAGAAACCGCTAACGTTATTTTTTGAGATAGTAGGTCAAGAAGGTCTAATCTTATGTGAATAACATTTGATTCATCCATCCTCTGATTTAGTTCGAGGAGCAGTGATTCCAAAGCAACCTTTCCCAACCTTGCTAGTGATTTTGTAGCCTTACTGCGTTTGTTTATCTCAGCGGTCACAGAGTGTATAGGAGAGCCATGGTATGAGTTCAATCGCTCGATTTCGACATACTCATCACTTCCAACTAACCAAGATAAAGCGGCAGCGTGGATATATTCGTCTTCAACCCCGCTGGAAGTCGACTTCCAAGAAATATGGTGAAGACCCATAAATAATGCTAGAGAGATTCTGTTAATTATTTTATCAATCAAGGGGATGTTCAATACCCTCTTCTCCCAGCGTCCACTGAAGTGTTTTGATCACACCATCCAAAGCCTTGTGATTTCGGGCTGCTTCCTTCATACCGTCTCTGTCACCATCTTTTTTACACTGCTCGAACCATTTTTTCCACTGGTTCCTACGATCTGTAGCTTTTTCTAGCATGTCTTCAATCTCTTCCCAAGAACGATCGTAACTACGAACAGGAGTGTCGCTGTTGGGAGGACTCATAGAGTAACGCGAATTGACTTGCTTTAAGAATCTGACACCGTCATGAACCCGATTTATGTCATCTTTTTTCATCTTGGATGTCAACGAGGATGTGTGAATTGTCCCCAATAACACACCTTTGAATTCGGGATTCTATTACACAATTCTCTCCAATGATTGATGACTCAGAGATGCCATTTATTCTTGAATTTGCCATGACGACTGAATTAACAGCAGCACCATTCACAGACGCACCTTCTAAGATAATCGAGTTCTCGATATGGCCGCTCACAGATGCTGTACTACTGATAAAGGACCCATCGGGGAGAATTTCACCATCTGGCATGGGGAATGGTAGATTTGCTCTGTTCTTTATCAGAGCCATTTGTGCTTTGTGAAGTTCGAATGGGTGACCGACATCAAACCAAATTCCTTTCACAGTTTTAGCATACATAGGCCATCCCTTGTCCAAAACCTCTGGAAATAATTGTTTTGAAAAATCATATTTTTCTCCCTCTGGAACCAACTCCATAACCTCAGGCTCGATAATATACAGCCCTGCATTGATGAGGTTAGAAAATGCTTCATCAACAGTTGGCTTCTCTTTGAATTTTGAGATGTAACCTTCATGTAATGATGATTCTACTTTCCCGTTATGCTCACTTGAAAGGCCAACTATTCCATATTCAGTCGGATCATTAACCTCCCACAAAGCCATAGTTACTTTTGCTCCAGATTCTCTATGTGCTTGAATCAATTCATCAATGTCAAAAGATGCTACTGAGTCACCAGATCCGACAACAAATGTATCAGTTAGTCGATCTCTTAACAAACAAACACTGCCCGCTGTGCCCATTGGCGATTCTTCTTGATTCACTCTACTTTCCACTTGCCAGCTATCAACATTGGCAATAAGTTGGTCACCCTGGTAACCGGTTGTCACAATTATCTCGCTTAGACCTGCAGCAACCATGGCATCCTTGACATAGTCAATAACTGGTCTGCCAAGTACAGGAACCATTGGTTTCGGTCTATTTTTTGTTAAAGGCATCAAACGGGTGCCTCGGCCCCCGGCCATTATGATGCCAAGCAAAAACTCACTTCCTACTGCGTGAAGCGTTCATGTTGACTCTTCGCATGCCTTTCTTTTTGTCAGAGCGCCCTCTCCTCGAACCGAGTCCTGCCCTGTCTCCTGACATTGTTCCGCCAAAGGTCAACGAACCTGAGCTTAAGAGGTGGTCAACCATGGAGTTTGCAACTTTTTCGTCTTCCGCACCGGTCTTCATCTCATTTGACACAGATGCATTATGATCTGTTATCCAAGATTCTCTTTCCTCACGTGCAATTTTTAGTTTGTCGCGCGCCTCATTGACTTCTTTCATCAATTCCGTAATCTTGGTGTGTACCTCATCTGCCTTTTGTTTTCCAGCAACAAATTCCTTGTGGAACCTGTCACCCTCACCTTTCAAAAAATCTCGATGAGCAAAGAGTTCATCTAACTCTTTTCGCATCGATTTTACCCTCTCCAAACCATCCACGAACTGCTTATGTGCATCATCAGCTTCTGCTTTTAGAGTTGCAATTGCTTCATCTCTGTTTGACAAATCTACTTTGATTAGTTGTAACTTCTCGACTTCTGGCTCAAGTTCTTTCATGCGTCTTCGCATGTTCTTGATTTTCTCCATGGTTTCTTTTTCCTTCTTTGATGACATACCACCTCGAGTTTCGAAAATTTTCTCCATGTTATCGACTTCGCTGGATAGTTTGTTGAATTCAAAAGAAGCGGACTTCTTGTCGTCTCTGTTACCTCTTTGTGCCTTGGCTTGACCAATCAGATCTCGGATTTGTGCTTGTATTGCATCCCTGCGTTTTTTGTGAACATCCATTTCAGCTTGCACAGCCTTTACCTCAGCTAACGATAGATCGAGCTTTTCTCTGTGCTCTTTGTACTGACCTTGGATAGCGTTTCTTTGCTCTGCAAATCGCTTTGCTTGCTCATTGTGATTATTTCTTGCATCACGTAATTTTCTGACCCTCGCTTCCATTTGGTGAAGATGGTCTCTTAGGTCTGAGTCTGCACGAGTCTCCTCGTCCTTCTGCTCGGTCATGATTTGTGCGACGGCTTTGATAATTTCAATGCTACTATTGCGAATTTCTTTCAAGCAGTTGATAAAACTGCCATTAATTGTAAGAAAATCGACGATGTTAACCCAATGCCTCCGATAATATACGATGTGAGAAAACTCGTGTGTCTAAGCCAATTAACAAATTCCGAAGTAACTCTTACGTTTATCTGTCTGCCAACTAACAAATCTCCATTTGTATCCTCAAGTCTGATTGATACACTTGCTTCTCCTGTTCTCTCAGGCAGAAGAGTTTGCCAAGAAATAGTTCCATCCCTCAGTAAGCCTGTCATCCTACCAATTAAATCTTCATCGCCTTTTGCGGACATGGGGAGAGATTCTTCAGACCATCCGTAATCCTTACTTGGTGACAAATTGTATCTGAGCGACAAATCGTGAGGGCGGAAATTTGGTGAGTGGACTCTAAGCACAACTTGTCTTTCTTTTTGTCCCAGGTTGTGGAAGTAGCAGAAAAGATTAGCCTTGTCTGTGACGACATTCTCCATGTCAACATCAAATATCAAGTCATCCATGTCCAATTTTTTACCCAAACTCAAGTCCTGTTCTAATCTTTCAATCAACCTATAGAATGCAGTATTGTGCTTAATTGAAATGTCGAATAAAGTATCCCATAATCCTTCATCAAATACCTCATGTTCGAGAATTCTTTTTACTCCATCCTCGTCTAAAAACTCAGACAGTTCCATGTTGGTAGTGTTTCGATCGATGCTACCTTTGTACCTCCTGTGCATAAGCATCAGGAACTTTTCACGAGTAAATTCTCGGTCTGCATTTTTTCGCAGGGATGACTCAAAAATCTGTAAAAAATCATCAAACTTACTCCTCAGCAAGGGATCCATTTGTGTGTGGAGTATGTCGTTTAATGCCATGTTAAGTGTTGAAGGATGAATAGGTGGTGTGTAAGATGAAAGAAGACCATCATTAGTCACCATGTTGAATTTTCGATTACGGGTAGAAAGATGCTGACCAATCGCCATTGTTACCAAAGATGCGCAAGCTAGTAAACCTCTCTCACCTATTTCTGAGTCTGAGTCTAAGTATGATACTCCTATGCAAATGACAGTCGCAGTTGCTGCCATCCAAAAGGCAGTCCTATGGCTTGCCATAGTTCTTGATATGAGTCCATCGACAGATGAATAACCATGCATACTTGTAACAGGTCGGTGTGATTCAGCGGCTTTAGTAACCTCTGTTCTAAATACCAACCTAGTGACCTGAACTCTAAGCATGTGAAGATACAAACCTGCACAGAATCCAATTAGTATAGTTGTTGATATCAATGTCAAACAGGTGGATAGGTCGAAACCAACGGTAGGTTCAATGTTATCTAGCCACCAACTTGGGCTCACTCCTTTGTACGCCCATGCTCCAAACAAGCAAAATATGGCAAATGCAGGCAAAAGCAAAACCAGTCTCAAGCCCTCGGTTAGAAATTGGCTATCAATACCAAACAGTTTTGTTTCTCGGGAGCGTAGAGAAACTATGTCATTGCTCAATGCTGAACCCTCACGACGATTTTGCTGGCCAATTCTCTCGATATGTCAATTATCTGCCCGTTAACCATAGTGTCACCATTGGTTTTTATGAAATGATTTCCAGATTCAATTCCAAGGGTTGAAAGTAATTCTTTTTCTTCCTGTGTAAGCACAATTATCTCAAATTCTCCACTAGAATCGTCCTCAACATCTGATAAAAACTTCATATCTCCTGTTGCTTCAAGTTTGGAAGAAATACGGTCATTAGCAGGAGGAATATTTCTACCTGAGGGATCTACTGTGGGATTTCCTAAAAATTTAGAAATGCACAATTCCAAATCATCATTGAATGCATGCTCAAGTCTGCAAGCAGTTTCATGGACATCTCCATCAAAAGGTAGTCTACTCAAGAGAACTTCAGCCAATCTGTGTCTTCTCTTCATCATCATACCGTGTTCAAGTCCTGTCTCTGTTAGCATAGCTCCTTTGTATGGAGCATAATCAAGGAACCCGTTTTTCGCCAATCTTTGAACCATTTCAGTTGCTGATGCAGGTGATACATTGAGATATTTAGCAATATCACCATTCCTTACTCTTTGGCCTGGCTTACGCTCATGAAATTCGTAAAATGCTTCGAGATACTCATCCTCGAATTCCTGGAAATGACCTGTTACCATTTACCCGCCCCTATATTATTGCACAGAAAACTCTTATTTCTTTCTTGCTTCAAATATAGTCTCACATGCAGGACATCTAGCCTTAGCAGGTCTCTTGTCATAGGGGACTCGGAGTTTTCGAGTACACTTTGGGCAACCGAGAATATCATTATCTGATTCCGACCATAATTCGGATGAATCATTACTACCGGTTTCTCGGTTATCATCGTCTAGATCTTCGGATTTATCCGGTTCATCCTCTCCCTCAACATCGAATTTAGTATCACATTCAGGGCATCTAACTGCTCCTGAATATGTTGATGGCACTCGCAATCTTCTTTCACATGCAGGGCAGGCAACTTCGACTTTATCATCCAAGGTTTTTGGTTTGGACTTAATTTTCTTTTTCTTGTCGTTTGAGCCAGGGATATTATTTTTCAGACGAATTGCAAAAATCCCAACCATTCCTACAACCATTCCACCTAATATTCCACCCCAAGGTACTGTAAAAGATTCAGCCTCTTCTTCTATTATTTCAGACTTGACAATAATTTGGTCAGACACAGACATACCACCCACATGCCATGTTAGAATTATCTTGACATTATCGCCTTTAGGCCACTCGATGCTGGTACTTGAATCTACAGAGTTGCCCGTAAATGCATCTATGCTCTCGCTGGAAAGCAATCTGCCGTCCGAATCTGTAACAATTAGCTGACTGTCTGAGACTATCCCACCACCTGTGTAGGAAAGAGTGTAAAATACTGTAACCTGATTACCAAAGCCTGGTACTCTTGGCTGAGTAATCGGATTAGCAGTAATCGATGGAGATATTGAAGCATCTGGCATTTCCGACTGGCTCTCTAGAACCGAAGAAAATCCACTAACCCAACCCATTTCAGAAACGCTAACAAATACGGATTGACCACCTTGAAAACCGATATTCATTGATCCATAAGTTATACCTTGCAGTAAAACTCTTTCTTCGATAATAGAATCACCTTTGATGCTATCAGTAATGGTTCCAAAATTAAACAAGACCGCCCTGTCTCTACCCTCTGATAATTCTGCGGACCAAGATACAATAAAACCTGATTCTGTCGTCGTTATTTCAACAATTTCAATGTCTAGGGTTTGCGATTTTAAAACAGGAATAGTCACACTTCCCGAGAGATTGGAATTTACAATCCCATCCGGGCTTTTTACAGACCAGTTTACTAAATGGTCACCTGATGATGAGAATGTAAAGGTGTGACTTAGTTCTCCAGCCTTTGAACTGTCTAAATAGATTGGAATACTAGTTTGGATTGTTCCGTCGATTTCAACCTCAAATTCAGCATTTCCAGCAATATCACCCTCGTTTCTCAATAAAAGAGACATTGTGATTTCATCTCCAGCATGCCACGGACCACCTAGTATCGAAGGAGAATTATGCCCTGCACCAACGAACTGTGCTGATTCGATTTCTACCAAATCGCTTGCATTGATGGTAACCGTAGTTCTAGCAAAATCAGTTGTACAGAAAAGTAGACCGGGCTTAGATAGAATGCCAAGTGATGTATTATGTTTCTCAGATGTTTGAATTGATACGTTTTCACTGAAAACCACAGCTCCGTCAAAATCACAAACTATAGTTCCATTAAAATCAGCCTCACCAAAGTTTTGGGCGGATAAATTCCAGTTTATTTGAGCACCAGGTGAGGGTTCCACAAGTCTAGATATGTTTAATTCAATAGATGGAAGTGGTGGAGGGCCAACTGAAAATTGGAATGACATTGAATTGTCGTTAGCGACTTCGTCTGACAAATCAATTAAGCTTAGGTTGATGTTGTAGATACCCTCAGAAAGTTGTGCTGTGTAAAATGAAAAAACTTGAGTGCTATCGCTGCTTGAATTGATTGTTTTGTTTTGAATCGTTACCGAATCTATAACCATACTGAGATTGCCGTTCCATGATATATCTCCGTTATTGATTACTGGAACTAATATTTCTCCAAAGTCACCATCACTTAGCGATATGTTTCCAGTACTAGATCCGTTTGCGTCAAGCGAATTGACTGTAGGGTTACCAAGGGCTAATTCAAGGGGCCTAAGCCTGTGAATCGTAGTGTAATATTCAATCCACTGATCTTGACCTGGAGTACCAACATCTCCTTCTATTATCACGCTTAGATTAGAATAACCTAGAGGTGCGATNCCTAAAATNGTCTCTACATAAGANAGTACTCCGTCCTCTACNAGTGAATTTCCTGAATCAGAATCTATTACATTACCCTCGATATCATGTAAAGTTGCGCTCCAATTAACTGANGACGNAGATGCACCTCCAACACCTGTTAATGTAATGTTGACCTCTACAGGACCCTCTCCGACTTCATTATTGCCGATGACNGTAACTGAATCGATAACTCCTCCTGATGCAGTACTGAAGGGCACAAATGCCAATGAAAGTAGAATGACCACTAACAGACATCTCCGCATAGTGACGCGTGTAACAGGGGGGTTCTTCACTTTGCCCCACCCTTTAGGGTGGGTCGTAGCATTTATTCAAGGGAGCAAGGTGCCCGCACTGGTTCCAATGGATGCAAACGACCTGTTAGCGGTTTCTCCAAAGCTATTAGCCCAGGCGATATTGCATAGAAGAGAGAGAATTGCAGAGATGATTCCNAATGATTTGGATGAACGNAGACTGGAATTATNAGACGCTGAGCCNAAAGCGAAAGCCGCTCGTGAGGAAAGAAACAGNATCAACTCTAAAGTTGCGAATTTGAAGAAAGAGAGAAATGANGCTCANAAGGAGGCAAGAGCGTTATTCGAGAAAGCAAATTCAATTCGTGAGCAGCTTATTTCTGAGGGGGGGATAAAAAACCCAGANCCNAAGTGGGCTCAGGAAAAACTNTCTGCAAAACTTCAAGANCTTGAAAATAAACTAGAAACAAGTGCTGGAAATCACAAGACAGAAGAGAAATTCATTAATGAGATGAAATCGCTAATCAAGGAACATGAAGAGTGGGTTGANGAAAGAACCTCTTCACAACCTTTGGTAAAGGAGATGAAAGAAACNCGATCGAAGGCCATCAATCTAATCAATACTGCACAAAAAGCACATGATGCAATGGTAGAACTTGCTGATGCTAACGCTGAGAGACATGAATCCTATGTTAAGTGGGAAGAGGTTCGTGTTAGGGCGAGCTCTAGNACAAAANGGCTAGAAAACGCATTGTCATCAAGCCAAGATGCATTGGAATTTTGGAAAACAAGAGTAGAAAGCGATAATTTCCAAGATTTNATGACAGATGCACTGCGTGTCAAATCAGGTGGTCAATCTTCAAAAGCAATAGCTAGAGACCTGAAAAAGGCAAGACAAGAAACAGCANNTAAGGAGGAAGAGGAATGACTTCCCGCTGTGAGATTACAGGGCTNAGCGAAAGCGATTCAAAGATGTTTGAGTATTTGCACGCCTACTTGGTCGGTGATTTGGAGATTAACAGACCNGATTCTNAGACCCTTGCTGGATTTTCCAAACCTTTGCTAAATACAGCATCNTCTAATACAACTCACAAGGGTGAATTAAAGCGAAGAGAGGGACTATTTAACCATCTTGAGAAGAGTATTGCTTCGAAGTTCAAAAANTCAAAGTTATCCGTNTTCGGGTCCGCTGAGAGTGGCTTATCNATTAAGGGAGGAGATTATGANCTGTGCTTACANATTCCAGATGCAGACCAGAAAAAGGTGGTCAAGAAAATTGGATCAATGTTAAGNGGGCAGGGTATGGAAGANGTTCAGGTNCTGACTAGGGCAAAAGTTCCAATCGTGAAATTCATTGATCCAAGAAGTGGTGTTCCTGTAGATATTTCGATTAATAACTCCTTAGCAATTCATAACACNAATCTACTGAAGACATACTCGAATCTTGATGAACGTGTCAAGCAACTTACGCTTTGTGTAAAGNATTGGGCTTACCACAGGAACATATCTGATGCTCCAAACGGAACGCTCTCATCATATGCTTGGTCAATTTTAGTAATCAGTCACTTACAAAAGAAACAAGTCGTACCAAATCTGCAACATGGAGATTCAAGAACACTTCTTGAAATTGAAGGAAAGGAATACGATTTAACAATAAATGAATCNGCAGTTTTGGAAAGTAAGAGCGATGCTTCAATAGAAGAATTAGCTNTATCTTTCTTCACAGAATTTGCTACCTACNAATGGNCAGATAGCGTCATTTCAATAAGAAATGGAGNAGACTTATCGCGNGATCAAAAAGGATGGATGTATGAAGAGCCNACAGCCCTTGATGTTGTTAACAGCGAGAAAGATGAACCNCCTAGAATGGGAGAACACCACTTAGCAATAGAAGATCCATTTGACCTCGATCATGACCTTAGTAGAGTTGTNCGTGCTGTTGGAGAACTGAAAATTCGTGATGAATTACTTAGAGCTGCAGTGATGTTTGGAAAAGGATCTACCTGGAAAGAAATATGTCAAACTGTTGACCCCGATAGGATGAAAAATCTGCAACCAGAAGACCTATTCCATGACCTCAGAAATAAATCAGATAACGATGTCAAGAACATGCTTACAAAAGTAAAGGGCGAAATGGATGCACTTACAATCAGAGTTGAGGCACTAGAGAGTGAAAGACAATCAGCCATCAGAATGGCAAAAGCCATGAGAGGAGTAATAGAAGAAACTGCAGACCTCAGAAAGGAACACAAAGCGGTTATTACTGGGCTAAAAGAAAGGAATAAACAAATCAATTCTGTAAAAGAGGCCCGAGACAAGATAAACCTAGATGTGATTTTACCTATTCACATGATAGAAGATGAATTGTCTAAAGTTTACACAAGACTTACTGAAGAAGTAGACATCCACCGTGTACCTTCTCTGGAAAGAGAGAAGATTCAGTTTTCGTGGTTCCTAGAATTACAAGCTATGCATGGCAAAGCAAGAGAGGCAAGTGAATTACACCAGAGATTTATTGAATTGGTAGGTCAGCAAAAAGAGGAAATCAAGAAACTCAAGTTGTATGAAACACAGCACGATGAAGCAACATCACTGGTCATTGAAAATGAGCCGCTTCTAAAGGATAAAGATATCAACAAAAATGAAGCCAGGTCATATGACAGAAGAGTACAAAATCTGCAAAAAGCTTTGAGACAACGTAGAAGTGATTTACACAAACTAAGAAGAGAAAGTGGAAGGCTTGAGGCATGGCTCCGCAAAAAATCAAGCGGCGACTCAACTAGGAGAGGAAATAGAAAGAAATCTGGAAGAGGTAAAACCCCAAAACAAGATAATACTGGACCAGTAACTCTTGGAGACATATCAGGATTACTTTCTGGAATTTCCTCTGAGCCAACTCCAAAGAAAAGTCGTAAAGTCAGTTCTAAGAAGGCTGGTATGAGAAAACTTGGAAATCTTGGCGCACACAGAGGCTCAAGAAGTCAATACAAGAAAAAAGAATAGGCGGGTTTACTACAATGCCAGTTGAGTGGTGTTTAGGTGTCAGCCCAAAGTCACTAGACGAGTTCAGCATTGAGACGATTAAGCAACTTTTTCTTGATCAAACCGGAGAAGTTTACTCCAATCAATCCGTTCGTCATTTACCGATACCTGAGTGGGACGGAAATCTAGTCCTGCTTGATGAAAACAATATGATTAGAGGATTGTTGTGGGCGAACAAATTTAGTGCTACAAGGGTGAGGATTGTTGCCTTTGCAATAGACTCCGATTACAAAGGTAAGGGTTGGGGGACTAAGGCATGGAACCACATGGTTGACTCAGCCAGAGGGCAGGGGTTCAAAGAAATCCAATTAGAGGTCAGAGGCGATAATGAATTTGCAATTGAATTCTATAGAAATAGAGGCATGGAGATAATTCAAACCCTAGAAGGATACTACAGAGCTGGAATTGGGTATGTAATGAGAGGCAATCTATGATGCAAATAGTCATCAAGTGCCTCCGCTTGCCTAATGTGTGTCAAACAAGATTATCGAGGATCTCGTTGACCATGAGTGTATATTGTCAGCAGCATTGATTGATGGAGACGGTTTCACTGTTGAAAGAACATCAATCGATTTCAAACCGACAATTTTAGCAGAAATATTTTCTCTGGCAAACGATAACAAAATGCTTACTGTAGTGGCGGAGCATTGCACCATTGTCGCAAGTCGCCTACCTACTGAACACTGGATAGTTGTTCAGTGTCCAAACGGTTCAAATTTGGGTAAAGCAAGGATGAAACTGACCAAAGCATCCGCAGCAATTTTACCATTTTTGTGAATTCCTCCCGTAGGGAGGCTTCAAATGCGATAGGCCACTCGGGCTGACGCTGAAGGTGCGGGAGTACACAGCGAACAGGTGCGATGGATAATGAGTGATTTGAAGGAAACCTTGGATGAAAAGCGAAAGTTAGTTGACCAAAAAGCCACGCAGTACCGCACTACTCGTGATGAATGGAACAACCGAACTAAAGAACACACTGCAATTCGTAATGAACTAAATGCAGAGGTCAGAGAGCTAATCCAGAACGTCCGACAACAAAGAGAAATTCGCGAGCAGATGAACGAATTAGTAAGGGAGAAGAAATCCATTCGTGCAGAAGCCAACAAAAAGGTAAAGGCTGCAAAATCGATGCTTGACTCAGAACGTTCAGAAAAAGAGGACCGAACTCCTCAACAGGGAAGAAGGCGGGAAAGAAAGGTGACAATTCACTCGCTAAGAAGAGATCTCCAAAAGCTGGAAAGAGAGTTTGAAAGAGGCGCTCACACAGGAAATAACGAGAAAAAAGTCATGAAACGCATGAAAGAAATTTCATCTAAGATCAAAGAGATGAAAGCAACAGAAGATTCTAACGGTGACCTGAAAGAAGCCAGAGGAATGCTAAGAGAAGCGATGGCTGAACAAGAAGCAGCGCACGCTGAAGTTCAATCTGCTGCACAAGCAGCTCAAGAAGCACACGACCTCATGCTGCAATGGAACAAAGAGGTCGACAGGCAAAGAGAACATGCTGAAGAAGCACACAGAGAACTTAGGAAATCAAAGAAAGAAGCAGACAAAGCTCACCATTTCTACATTGTCTCTCTTAGGTGCTTACACTCAATTCAAGACATGCTTAGAGCAATGCGTGGTGCTACATCTGGCGAGGGTCAGAGAGGTGCAAGAGTCGAAGTCCAAGACCTAATGAGTAAATTGATGAGTGGAGACACCCTTTCCACTGAGGAACTAATGGAATTGCAAAGGTTAGACTAAATTCAAGTGCTATCTAATACCGGGAAATTTTGGAAGTGACCACAAATGATTGAAAAAAATGAGATTGCGGACATCATTGAGGAATATGACCGTCTCAAACTCAGAGTCGGGATGACCGCTAGTCACTCTGCGCTAGATATTTGCGATGGCGCTATCGAAGAAGGTTTTCCAACGGTAGCATACTGTCAAAAAGGACGTGAAAAGACTTATTCTGAATACTTCAAAACTCAAAGAACTAGCTCTGGAAGAGTCCGACGAGGGATGGTTGACAAATCGATAGTTATGGATTCATTCAATGACGTCATGAAACCAGATATGCAATCTGAAATGCGCAAAAGGAATGTTGTTTACATACCAAATCGATCGTTTACTTCTTACTCAAAGATAGAAGATGTCGAGAATAACTTCCGTGTACCGATGTTCGGATCTCGTAATATGTTGAGAATGGAAGAGCGAACTGAGGAGCAAGACTATTATTGGATTTTAGATAAAGCAGGACTGCCTTATCCTGAGGCTATTGAAGACCCTCAAGACATTGACTGCCTTGTAATTGTAAAATTGCATCACGCGCAAAAGAAACTAGAGAGAGGGTTTTTTACATGTGCATCATATGAAGAATACCTACAGAAATCCGAGACTCTTCTCAAGGAGGGCACAATCGACCAAGAAAGTCTTGATGGAGCAAGAATTGAAAGGTATGTAATCGGACCAGTATTCAATTTGAACTTCTTTTATAGCCCGCTTGAGGAAGAGATGCCTAAATTAGAACTACTGGGCGTAGATTGGAGATTTGAGTCATCACTAGATGGACATGTAAGATTACCTGCTCCCCAGCAAATGACTATGCCTGCACATCAACAGATTCCTGAGATGACTGTAGTGGGACACAACACTGCAACAATTCGTGAATCTTTACTTGAAACGGCATTCGAATTAGGTGAGAAATTCATCACCGCGTCTAAGGAACACTATGACCCGGGTATAATTGGACCGTTTTGTCTACAGACCTGTATAGACAAGGACATGAATTACTCGATTTATGACGTCGCCCCAAGATTAGGCGGAGGAACAAATGTTCACGTCTCTGTTGGTCACCCGTATGGAAATGCAACATGGAGAAAACCCGTTTCATCTGGAAGAAGAATTGCTATGGAGCTTCGTAGAGCAGTAGAACAAGATAGATTGCTTGAAGTTCTGACTTGATAGGTGTCGATTATGGACATCTATGTTCTTCTTTCTTTCTTACTATTTCTACTAATATTCGCCGGGGTTGGAATGGCCTCAATACTTGTTAAGAAAGACACAACTGATGATTACCTTGTTGCTGGAAGAGGAATGCATCCCGCTCTTGCGGCATTAAGCGCAGTATCAACATGGAATTCAGGTTTCATGTTCATTGGTTTCATAGGATTTATGTGGCTGTATGGTTACCCAGCAATTTGGGTTTCAATCGTATCAACACTAGGACAATTGGTTGCATGGATATGGTTGTACAAGCGCATACAAAATGAAGCCAAAGAGCGAAATGTAAGATCTCTATCTAGTCTTGTTGCAAAAGTAAAGGGGGCACCAGAAGCAAAATTGGCTGCTCTACTATCGGTATGTTTCCTCTTGATTTATGCCGCTGCCCAACTGTCTAGTGGTGGAAAAGCGTTGTTCGCCATGTTAGGGTGGGATCAAACCGTTGGAATATTGATTGGGTACATGTTAGTGATTCTATATTGTACTGCTGGTGGAATTAGAGCGTCAATATGGACAGATGCTGCACAATCGTGCGTAATGATTGTTGGCTCATCTCTCCTTTGTTGGGTTGCATTACAGAACGTGGGTGGTTTTTCTGGACTTCACCAATCGCTTACTTCTATTGATCCAGATCTTACAAAATTGGCCCCAAAGAATCTAAAATTCGGGTTTTCTCTTTGGATATTCGCTTTCTTCTTAGGTGGGCTTGGAGTTGCAGGACAGCCTCAAGTTGTTAGCAGAGTTATGACTCTGGAATCTGATGCTGATCGCAAAAAAGCCTGCTTGTGGTTCTTCGTTTGGCAAACACCATTCTTGTTCTTGATGATTATAATAGGACTTGCCAGCAGAGTAATGTTTCCAGTGGAGGGTGTTTTTGATCCAGAACTAGCCCTTCCTAAACTAGCAATGGATGTTTTAGGGCCATTTTGGGTGGGTGTAATTCTCGCCTCAATTTTCGCTGCAACGATGTCTACAGCAGATAGCCAGGTATTGGCGTGTACAGCTGCTATTACAGATGATTTGATTCCTGAGTGGTCACAAAATCATTCTGCAACCAAACTAACTACAATTTCAATGGCAATAGTAGCAACAATGATTTCACTAGGTGCACTCTACAGCGGGAATAATTCTGTTTTTAGTTTGGTAGTTTTAGCTGTTTACGGATTAGGAGGTGTNTTTATACCACTACTAATCNTTAGATTTTCNGGATATCAGCCATCATCAGAGCATTCAATCATTATGATGATAGCGGCGCTATCAGGTGTTATTGCNTGGAGAGCTATGGGACTGAATAACGATATNTTCGAATCCGTGCCAGGAATGGGTGCAGCATTCATTGCTCANTTCGTAATGTTGGCATCAAAAAAGGATCCTTGGTTAATGGAGAAAATACCAAACAGAGATGTACTTATCACAATTANAGGTNTAATAATTGCAGTAATTGTTAGTATAGAACTGTGGTACATCTATGCATGATACCNATGAAATTACAAAACTAAAAAAACCATGGTCTCGCNTNTTNCNTGNATGGCCCCTGCTANGTATCTGGTGATGTTANCATTCTCCCTNTTGCTGTTGACNAANGTTGCAGCACATGGAGGAGAAGATGGTGGAGGCATGTCAAATGTGCAGGTGCTTATTTCATCACTCATAGGCGCAGTAATCGTTTTTCTTTCTGCTGGCAAAATTTCAAAATTTGAANTCGAGGGTAATCAAAGGCTAATNCTAACACTAGCATTTTTTACAGGAATAGTACATATNNTACTTGGTCTCAAAGACACATTGTTACTTGTNGGTGGCATTGGNGTAATTGCAATCTCTTCACCCCGTTTNTTTTCACAGAGNATACATTCAATGTATCGCATCAATCTCATAATATTGGGTGTTGCCATNTCAACAATATTCATNGCTTATTTTGTATCTAATCANAGCNTGCATTACATCGTGGAGGATTACTTAGGTATTGTTACTAAGTTATCAGAATTGGGAATTCTTACATTGATTGGAATCGAGTACAAAAATAACGCTGNCAGGACNGATAGTNATATTGTCCCTTCATAATTTAATTTTCAATAGGTGATGAAACATGAAAAAAAGTATNTTTTTGACGTTAGTATTGATTTCGACATCTCTATCTGGTTGCTTGTCTTCAGATGTTGATGAACTCGAAGAATTTCCCGANTTTAGCCTTGTAGATGAGCAAGGCAATTCGCAAAACAATAGCATCTACAACGGGGAACCATTTGTTGCATATTTCTCAGCTTCATGGTGCTCACATTGCAAGCCTGTTCTNGGAGCTCTCGATGATACTATCCCCGTTGGTCAGTTGATTATCTTCAACAAGGAACCTAGAGAAGAATACAGCGACATGAATGAATGGAAAGATAGAATGGAAGAAGAATTGGAAAGAGANTTATCTCATCCGTTCATCCACGCACCACCACTATCTGCATCTTTGAATGTTACAGGAATNCCGACAATGTTCTTTGTCAACAGTGATGGATTAATCGAATCCAGTATGTCTGGCATTANAAGTAAATCAATTATCGAGGCTTACTGGAATGATCTNCAATAGATNTTTCCTGNGAAATTTATCTAGTTCTGCAGGTCAAGTAAGATTGTAGATGTCGCCCTCATTTCCGACCTCCCAACCCATCGTTGTAACAGGACTGTCATCCCTACAAAGCCTGTTAGTATGATTTAGGTGAATGAAAACTACTCTCCCGTCTCCCTCTCGCTTCTTTCCAAGCATNTCTANTGTCTGCTCTACAGGAGGATGAGGCACCTCCTCTTGAGACCGATGNTTGAGTTCATCTGAGGTGTAAAATGTGCCGTCAATCAATGCAATATCTACCTCTAGGTAATTTAGCCAAGATCTCAGATTGTGGTCTCCAAGNGTCTCATGCCATGTATCATGGTCTGGAAGGAATAANAGGGTCTTATTGGCNTTGATTAAGTATGCATGCATNTCAGATAGTTCCGCTCNATGCGGGACTCTAATTGCTTCNACNCTAACACCAGGGAGATTTACNAGCTTTACAGTGTTGGGTTGGAAAACTCCCTGTGACAATAANATCGACCAATTTGGTGTCCTCTCGATTAGGTCTACCATCTTCTCTGAGCAGTACAGCGATATTCCCCGTGCATTCATTGTCTCACGCCCGAATAAACCTAAGCCATCTACATGACCAAAATGTGCATGAGTCAAAAATAACGAATTTATTTTTTTTACATTCCATATTCGAAGTTGTTCTCCAAGATACCTAGTCGCTTCGAAAAGGTGTTTACCCCCCTCGGAATCTGTTAAGCCTATAGATACTGGAAATCTTTGCTTAACATCAATACAACAATCACAGCCAACCTGAGGAACACCACCATCTTGTGCAGTTCCAAGCAGTGTTACTGTTACCATCGATAAGCCTCAAATTTTACGAATCCATTGCCTAGATGTTGCATCTCTCATGTACCATGCACCACTTCCAACAGGATATTCCAGCCATTCGTTTCCATCGCTTCGCATGGTACCAACATCATACATTGTTGGGCCCGAAACAGGTGCTACTACCTGAGGGTTCCCAGGAAGATTATCTAAGCTAGGTGATGCTTGTTGTACTGCAGGTTGGACTTGCTGATAGTTTGTGTAATCACTTTGGTAAGCAGGCTGAGAACTCATAGTTGGTGTTACAGGTTGTGCATTCATATTGGGCATTACAGGTTGTGCAGTCATGCTTGGCATCGCTGGCTGAGCATTCATATTCGGCATTGCTGGCATNCCCGCATCCCAGGATTTCTCCTCTTCATTGCCCTTGAGTTTCATTATTACCAGACCTGATATAATCACTACTAACAATACGCCAACGGCTATTCCTCCATATGCTAGTATGCTACCACCAGACTCTTCTATAACAGCCTCGCAACCATCTTGTTCTTCAACACCGGCTACTTCNGGNCACAAATCAGCATTCTTTCCGTTTGGTTGATCACCAAATCCATCGCCATCTGTATCATTCCACTGTGAAGGTTCTTCAGGGAATTTGTCAATAATATCTGCCCATCCATCATTATCTGAATCAATGCAACCTCNGATGTCGCCTTCAAAAGAAAATCCTTGTTCATCAGGACAATAGTCGTGATCNTCACCAAATTGGTTATCGCCATATTGATCACCATCAGAATCCTTCCATTGTGTTGGATCCATAGGTTTCCAATCGGTTCCGTCCTCAGGNTCGCCCCATCCATCTCCATCAAAATCCGGACATCCCAAAACATCGTTTTCTGAGTAACCCTCTACATTTGGACAATCATCATTCCCGTCAGCAATTCCATCTCCATCAGAGTCGAGGTAATTCTCAGAGTCNGCTGGGAAGGCATCCATGAAGTCCGCCCACCCATCACCATCTCCATCCGGACAGCCTAGTATATCGTCCTGCCAAGAATTGCCAGGTAAAGTNGGACATGCGTCTTGGTCTCTAGCATATTGGTAGTATTCGCCTGGCCAATTTGTGTTTCTGTCAACCCATGAAAGGTTGCCATAATTATCACCAAAACCGTCTTCATCCCAATCTGACCACTGAGTTCCNTCGGTAGGGAATGCATCAGCACCGTCTCCTATTCTCCAATTATCGTCCTCAGAGGAGTATCCATCATTATCAGGATCAGGACAGCCAATTCTGTCTAGCAGAGATGTACCTGGAACCGATATACATGCATCTGGATTGTTTCCGTCTGGGTTATCTCCAAAGCCATCTCCATCGGTGTCTGACCACTGAGTTGCATCATNTGGCAGGTCGTCATCTATGTTTGCCCAACCGTCCCCGTCGTTATCAGGGCAACCTATTGTCCCACCTAATGTNGAGTTACCTGCTTCTGATGAGCAGGTGTCTTCCAAATCAGCATAGCCATCATTATCNGTATCTANACATCCTTGATAGGAGCCAAGAGTGGAAGAGCCTGCAATCTTATTGCAATCATCTTCAGCATCATCAAACCCATCGCCATCATCATCAAAATCTTCATCTGAGTCCCTNCAGCCATCACCATCTAGATCATTTGTTTCATCCGAAGTCCACCAATTTCTTGGAGGAGCATAAGTGCTCAAACAATTGTCCANATCGTCNTCTATGCCATCGTTATCATCGTCGGNATCCTCAGTAGCATCCTTACACCCATCGTTATCGAAGTCTGTTGTAGAATTGCTGGTCCAATTCCATGCACCACCTCTGGGACAATCATCACCAGAATTGTCGGTTATGCCATCATTATCATCATCATAATCACACTCATCTCCATCCCCGTCAAGGTCGCTGTCTATCTGTAATGGATTATTTACTGATGGACAATTGTCAGTTAGGTCATTGACGCCGTCATTATCTTTGTCAGCATTGTTGACTGGGTCCAATCCCCAGATTACTAAATCCAGACCACCTGAGCTTGTAACAGATTGAGTGCCCTTGTTTATAGAACTCTGGAAGGATCCAAATGCTGCTGGAATACCACTCATATTTACCGCTAAGTCGGCAAATAAATCATCTGATGAGCTACCAAGATTTTCAACCCAATCCCAATCTCCATTGGAATCTAGCATTGCCATGTACATATCTAATCCTCCATTAGTATTAGCAACGTGGATTCCAAACGTAGTAGAGGTTGAAATCATCCCACCAGCGATTAGATCGCCGTTAGGAGTCTCGGCAATCGAATATGCTCGCTCTGTGTTTGCGCTGCTACCAGCGCTTGTTGCCCAATCTGTAATTCCAGATTTTAGGACCTTTACGACATATGCATCTCCGTTTCCTCTGTCTGTAAGCGTGTTTTGATTACCCGCATTCATAGAACCAAGGAAAACACCTGAAACTACAACATCATCATTAGATGTTACAATCATATCTTCTGGCAAATTAATCTCAGATGCTGAACTGGAGAATCCAATAACGCTTTGCGCTACACCTGATGGGCTCCACTTTACAAGAATGGTATCTGCATTACTTACTGCCTGGTGCGTCATTCCATTAACAGAGAAAGTCCCTGTTGTCGTTCCTGCCTGCCAGATATTACCCATAGAATCGATTGCAACGGGGCCTCCATCGTCGTTTCCGATTCCACCAGCAGTAGTAACCCAATTTGTTGCCCCAGAGTTTCTATCTAGTTCCATCAAGAATAGTTCATTATCTGGACTCACTTCTGTAATACCACCAAAGTCTGTAACACCTTTATGGTAACCTGAGACGATAAGATTTCCAGAAAACGTTTCAGCCAGACCCATGACTCTACTTGTATTACTCGCATTGTTCGTTGCAGTATTGAAATTCACAGCCCAAACCCATTGACCGTTAGCATCTATCTTTGCGACAAAGCCGTCACCGTAACCATTAGCTGCACTCAGCGAAGCGGTGTTACCAAATGTTACAGTATCAAATATCAATCCTCCAATGTAAACATCTCCTGTGATTGAGACCGTCATTGTTTGAATCAGCGTAAGACCTACAGCAGCATCAGGCATTATTGCCCACAACCAATTACCTTGCTCATCAAGAGCTGCAACATAAGAATCTGCATCCAACTGATTATTGTATGCAGAGGTTGCCTGTAATTGGAAAGACCCGAATGATAGTGAATTTCTGGTATCCCCAGCAACTATCCAACCGTTTGGAGATGCTCCAATGGCAGTGCCATTTACATGGCCTGTAGAAGTACCTGCTGATATCAATAACTCAGGCTCAGAATTTGCTTTGAGTACAGAGTTCTTATCAGATAACTCCGTTTCATTGTCAAATGGAATGGCTGATGTTACGAGTAGCATGACGATTGCCAAACTTAACACTACACGATTGCTCATGCCATACGGTCATAGTTCACGGTCATGAAGCCTTTGTATTCTGGTGTGTATGAATATTGTTTGACACACTATCGAATATCCATGTTCTCCCCAAAGCATCAATTCCTTTGTAAGCAGGCACTAACACATTGTAAGTCTCAACAATCTGGGATTCTTCTTCAAAGCGATACCAGTGCAACAGATCACCCATTCCCTCAGAATGTGGTCTTCTTTCGGACAATAATTCAGCGAAGTTTGGGCAATCGATAACAATCGCTTGCTCTTTGTTAAGAAATAGGGACTTTTCTAATACTGACACTTCTTTGATCACAAAAAGTCCATTGCAATTTAGAACCCAGTTTTCAACATCTATTATCTCTGGCCCACTTAATTTTCCACGAACATTGTGTAACTGTGCTTCAAGCAATATTGGCTTTGAGCTGGACACCTCTAAACCTGCATCTTCGATGTTCTTGAAATCGTTACCTGACTTGAGAGTGAAGGGACCACTACCTGTGAAGATTTCATCTGTAGATTCTTTGTCGATCATTTCTGTTTTCTCATTAACGAGAGTTAACCTTCCATCGATGATTGCATGACCAACAAATGATGCAACGTCATCCAATTCCCAGAGAATTAGTGTCCTAGCATCTCTAGTTGGAAGGTTTTTGTTTTCAAATGACAATCTTCGTTCAGCAATTACTAGATGATTGCCTCTTGGCACATCAAACATCCAAGATTCAATACTTGCTAAATCGAGTGGCGCAAAGCCCTTACCTGAGGTCCAAATATCCATTCCTTCAATTAAACCCAGACTAGCCTCTCTTGGTGAAACATCGTATACCCTCCCAATCCAATTAATCAAGTTAGGTGGCATAATCGGAGGAGATGAGATATCAATATTGACACCCAACTTCTCTAATATCTCGACCATTGCTAGGCCCATGCTTTAGCGAGCATGCACAGGTGTATAATTTCACTCTATGTTGCTATCCAAGGTCAGCAAGTCAGAGTCACCAGCATCGATAACAGTGATTGTGGAGACACTAAATGGCTTACCTGAGGCAACACCCAAATCTCTGTTTACAATCATCGTTCTGTGCATGGTTACTTCTGGATGCTTTGCTGCAAGATCATCGATGTAATCCTGCGGGCAATTAGCCGCTAGAATAACACACTTTGCATCTCCTCTAGCACAGGCATCCATTGCTTGTCTTTGTCCGTACAATAGGTTTCCAGTTGCACTAGCAACTTTTAGCTGTCTACTTATGTCCATATTTCATTCCTCCACAATTTGCTTCTCAATGTTTAGTATCATTCTGGGATGTAGTAAAGTTCTACTGAACCTGTACCAAGACTGATTGGTTGTCCAACGATGATGTTTTCTGCAACACCAGTTAAGTTGTCNCNCTCTCCAATAATTCCTGCCTTCAATAGGTGGTTTACAGTAACTTCGAACGCTGCACGAGCCAAGATTGAGTGCTTTGTTCCAGATACACCGTGTCTACCAATTGCACGAACTTCNCCTTCACTCGTCATGACATCAGCTACCATNAGAAGATGGCGAACGTCTACTTCNAATCTTGCTCCATCTAGTGTTGCTTGAAGTTCGTTGACTATCGCTTGTCTTGCTGCTTCGATGCCTANATATTGGTAAATCTCGATGATATTGTTAGTGTAGGTTCTCGATCTGTCGATTCCTTCCATATCAGAGATTCTTGCTAGATTGCTGCCAATGGTTGAAAGATAGTACTCTCCAGTCTTATCGTCAAGTTGTACATTGGCACGGTCGATGCTAGGCACNCCTTTNAGGCGCATGTCCCTAATCTTGTCCTCAAGTTGTAANAACTCAGTGTANGATGGNGGGTTCTCTGCGAGAGTTTTCATATCCTCTTCGGTTTGAATACCNGGGATAAGAGTCAAAGTGGAAGGGTTCTTCTCTTTNTCTGCTTCAACATAGAGTCTTAGNGCTCTCTCGAGTTTATCCTTGACCTCAGCNGGAGTCATTCCCTTTTGCTTCAATGCTCCTTTCTTNAGCTTCAGAACCAGTCTTCTTTGTGCTACNTCAGTGTCAATATCGGCGATATTGACAGTAGTTGTAATTTCAATTGCAGCTGCCAATTTCTTGGCTGCGTCCGCAGATTGACTTCCTTCACCAGACAGTCTGATTGTCATTGTTGGAGTGTTCGGTACTTTTCTTGCATCGACAATCTCAATAATTCTAGGCAGACCTTGGGTAACGTTGACTGTTGCTACACCCGCATAGTGGAAAGTACGCATTGTCATCTGTGTTCCTGGCTCTCCTATNGACTGTGCTGTGATGATTCCTGCAGCTTCGTATGGGTCAATCATGGCCATTTCTTGGGCTTTGGAGGCTTCTGCTACTAGGTTTTCAGCCTGTTTTTTGGTTAGCTTTTTCATATCACGATTGTGAACTGCTTCCGTTAGATCGTGTATTGTTTGCTGTGAAAATTTCGCTCCTGCAGCATCTGCAGCTTTTTCGATTGCAATGAAAACCGCATCTTCTGCTAACTCGTCAGCATAGGTTGCAAGTTTTGCTTCCGGATCATAATGTTCTAACTCTTGAACTGTCTTTGCAGTACGTCTTCTTCTAGTTCCACGACGCAGACGTACTGAAGTTGTAGCAGAGTTGTCCCCTGTTGGATCTTTTACTGGGTTTGCTGCTCCAGAAATAATACCATGAATTCTCGTGGCAGTATCTGAATCAGTTTCACAAAACTGTGCAATCTCTTGTTGTGTTAGGATTTTTACATCGTCCCACTTTCTATCATCCGCCAATTTGTGTGCGAATTCTTCTGGGACGAGCATGTCCATNAGTTTCTTCTTGGTTGCGCTCTTTACTACCATCAGAGATCNCCTCCAGCTGCCGCTTCAGAATCTCCCTCATCGTAGCCCAGGTCGAAAACTTTGTCTTCGCTGTCTTTGTAAACTTCGTTAGTCCTCTTTGTTGGACCATCAGTTCCTAAAGCTTCGTCAACTACAACATCGATATTGAATGGTTTACCGTGAACTCCACGACTTGGATCAATTCCGTCCTCTCCATANGAGAACTGAATAATTCTGTCTGCAGTGTTGCGAACAGAAAGATTCTCATCATCGAAAATCTTCAAATCGTCCATAGCGTTGATTAGTCTTCGCTGCATGTAACCGGACTTNCTTGTTCTTACAGCGGTATCAACAAGTGATTCTCTTCCTGAAACTGAAAGCATAAAGAATTCAGTTGGCTCGAGACCTCTCTTGAAAGATGAAGAGATGAATCCTTTTTCTGGAGCACCGAGGCCTCCTCTTCTGAAGTGAGGTAATACNCGCTGGTGGTATCCACGCTCTAGACGCGCACCACGTACCTTAGCCTGTCCAATACTACCTGCCATCATNGTTAGGTTATCCATGGAACCTCTGGCTCCTGAAATTGNCATTCCAACCGCTGCGTTNGAATTNCCGNTTTGGTTCAANTCTTCCTTNGCAACGTCACCAGCCGCTTGTTTACCTAGGTCTAGAATAACCATGATGTTTTCTTCAAGCGTTTCTTTAGGTGTTCTACCAGGTCTAGCTTCGTATCCTCTTCCATCCTTTCCAAACTTATCCANTTCGGCTTGGACTTCTGCACGTGCTTCCGCATTGTGGTTCTCAATTTCTTCNAGTGCNTGGGCACTTAGATCCTCGTCATCAATACCNGTTGTGAATCCAAGGGAAGTACATGCTCCAATTGACAATCTTGTGAACTCATCTAGGAAACGAGCACCGTCNGTTGGCCCGTTCGTCTGTACAATTGCNTCCAGTAATCTTCCGTCTTCAGCACCTATTGCNCTCTTATCGAGAGTACCAGAAACCTTTCCATTCTTGACAACTACATCGTCATTGGANCGACTTCTAAATCTAAGATGAATGTTNTCTGGAATAATTACCGAGACTAGGTCTTCGCCGTTGAAATACTCATATTTTCCATCCTTGTGTACCTTCGGCAACTTGCCTGTGTAACCAATATTTCCAAGCATTTCCAAACCATGACGTTTGGATATCTTTGTGTCTGGCCTTGACAATAGGTAAGCACCAGAAATGTGGTCGTGAATACCTCCAATAACGGCTCCACCATATCTTGGAGTCAAGATGTGCTCTTGGACACGCATTAGGATTTTAGCCTCGGCTCGTGCTTCTTCACCTTGTATGACGTGAAGGTTCATCTCATCGCCATCGAAATCGGCGTTGTACGGCGTACATACAGCTAAGTTAAATCTGAATGTATGACCTTCCATCACTCTAACTTCGTGCACCATCATAGACATTCTGTGCAAAGACGGTTGCCTGTTGAAAATCACAACATCTCCATCGATCAAGTGGCGTTCTACCAGTAGTCCGGGCTTAGGGTTACCATTCATATCAACGGTTGATAACCTGTCCTCAACTCTAGTCTTCTCACCCCACTCATTCACAGGACTTCCACAATGAGGACAAGAGACCTCTAGGTGCTCAGGGAATGGTGTATCAGGGTTAGCTAACTCAAACTTCCAGCGATGATGCAAGATTGCTCTCGGATCGTCATCATCGAGAGGGTTGCCATCAATGTCCTCTCCTCTCAAGTTTGCGATGGTTGCCGACTCGTCAATTGCGTAGGACACCAACTCCTCTCCGCCTGCGACTGCTTCTTCTCTTGATACGAATTTCTTCACAACAAGTCCTGGAAGGAAGTTTGGTGCTGGCATAACTTGGTGCAGGTCGAACCTGTGAGTTGTTTCCTCTGTACATTCAGGGTTATGACATCTGAAACCTGCGTTGATTAGTCTACTTCTCTGGTTGATTCTTACACGCCTCTTGTCACCACGTATAACGTAGTTAACACCAGGGTGTACTTCTGGACCACGCAGAATCATCTGGCGCATTTGTTCTCTGTTTCTTGTAGTTACTCTAATCGGTACTGTAAGTTCCTTTGCGATCTTAGTTGGAACACCAACCTCGTTTACTCCAAGGTAAGGGTCTGGTGAAATTACAGATCTTGCACAGAAATTTACACGCTTTCCTGACAAGTTTGAACGGAAACGACCTTCCTTACCCTTGAGACGTTGTGTCAACGTTTTGAGGGTTCTTCCCGAACGGTGTCGGGCTGGAGGAATTCCACTCGTTTGATTATCAAAGTAGGTTGTTACGTGATATTGTAACAATTCCCACAAATCCTCGACAATCAGTTGAGGTGCTCCTGCGTCTCTATTCTCTCTGAGTCTTTGATTGATTCTCAGAACGTCAACGAGTTTGTGAGTCAAGTCATCTTCAGATCTGTCTCCAGAATCTAGAGTAATAGATGGCCTTACCGTGATTGGTGGTACTGGAAGCACCTTCAGAATAATCCACTCAGGTCTGTTTTCTTTGTGCATACCAAGGAATACAAGATGTTCTTGTGGAATACCTTGTAGCCATTCACGGATATCTCTTGCGTTTAGTTTCCTCTCAGTAGCCTTTGCTCCACCTTGAGCAAGGATGTTTTCTTTGAAGGTTGTTGGCTTGTCAAGCACTATCTTTCCTTGCTGTGCTTTACAATGCATACAGATTGTTCTCTTCGCCTCAGAAGTCTTCTTCTCAATTTCCTTGATAATCTTAGAAAATTCGGTTGAACCAACACCGTGTTTGGTAATCAAATCACGGACTCTTGCTCTGTAGTAGTCTTGCTCAGATAACTCTGGGTTGGATGGGTGTGTACCTGGGGCATCGTGTAGCAAAATATTGCTGCAAGAGTTACATGTGGCCTTGAGGGCCGTTTTAATTAGGTTCACGAAACCAATGTGTATAACNGGAAGTTCTAACTGAATGTGTCCNAANTGACCAGGNCTCTCGTCATACTTACAATTGTCAGTNGGACANAGCAATCCAGGTTCGATTACACCCATGTGAGGGTCCATCAATCCNTGTCTNTATGCNTGACCATCGTCCTTGTACGTATCTGCTGTTTTAACTTCAACAGAAGACATCTTACGAATCTCTGTTGGGTCCATCAATCCAAAACGGATGCTAGCAATTCTCTTTGGAATCATTGTTGTGCTATTTCGACTCATCTGCGGTCCTCCAGTTCTAAGCGCATTGCCACCCCGAGACTCTTCATCTCATCAAGCAGCAACTTGAATGCATATGAGGTCTGTACCTTGTAGACCTCNGCTCCATCACCGTGTATCGGTGAAACATATGTTCTTCGTTTTGGATCAAACCAAGCAACGTGTCCAGATTGGGCACAAACGAACAAGTCTATGCCGTCTGACTCGTCAAGTAGCCTGTCCTTAATTACCATCGAAGCACCGTGCGCAATCAAACAATCACGCTCCATTTCTCCGAATCTTAGACCACCTTGTCGTGCACGACCTTCGGTTGGTTGTCTTGTTAGGATCTGTACACGTCCACGGCTTCTAGCGTGNATCTTTCCAGAAACCATGTGGTGTAGTTTCTGGTAGTAAATACAGCCTATGAAAATCTCTGCTGGGTATGTTTCCCCAGTTTCTCCGTTAATCATTANTTCACGGCCAGTGTGATTGTATCCATTTCTAACNAAGCTATCTCTAAGACTTCCTTCCTTCTCTCCACGGAATGCAGTTCCGTCGATTCTTCGGCCTTCNAGAGATCCTACTTTTCCACCGATCATTTCCAANACGTGTGCTACTGTCATTCTNGATGGAATTGCGTGGGGGTTGATGATTAGGTCCGGAACAATACCATCTNGGGTAAACGGCATATCTTCTTCATTTACCAATCTTCCAATAACTCCNTTCTGTCCGTGTCTTGATGCAAACTTGTCACCAACTTCTGGNACCTTGTGAGATCTTACCATCACNCGAACGAGTCTNCCGGAATCAAGTGATTCTGTNACGTATACATTGTCAACCCATCCTTTCTCTCCATGTCTGACTGGCATNGAAGATTCCCTTCTTTCTTGGGCTTGCAGGAATGCTCCAGCTCCAGTTTCTTCNAAGAATCGAGGCGGACTTGTCTTTCCAACAAGGACATCTCCACCCTCTAGATATTTTTCTGGATGTGGTAGACCATCACCTTCAAGATGGTCATAGGAACCNACAGGCTTCAGTCCTTTGACTTCTTCCANACCAGTTCCTGGGATTTCGATTTCTTCGACCTGNCCACCAGGGAATCTCCTACGTTCTGCATTGTAGGTCCTGTTGAAAGTGGAGCGGCCTAGGGCTCTCTGAACGCTTGAGCGATTCATAATTACTGCATCTTGCATGTTGTAACCGTGCAAACTCATTACAGCAACAATGAAATTNTGACCACCAGGACGGCTGTCGAACTTTGTAGTGTCCATTGCTTGCGTATGCGTTATGGAGCGCTGTGGGTAGTGTAGTATGTGCAGCCTTGTGTCAGGGCGCAGTCGGTAATTTGAACTTGGCAAACCTAGGGATTGCTTTACCATTGCAGTACCACCNGTNACACGAGGTGTTGAGTTGTGCTCCGGATACGGAATTAACGAAGCACATACACCTAGAACCAATTGCGGGTCAATCTCACAATGTGTGTGTTCAGAGGTATACAACAACGGAACTTCAAACACGGCATCGGCTTTCTCACCATTTGGCATTGTAACCCTTGCTTGTAATTTCGCCTCAGTCGCAGATGGTTCTCCAAGATTTAGCCATGTAACTGTTGAATGGCTGACAGGGCGACCTGCATACTCGTTNCCTTCTGGTACNACATCAGGAAGGACGAANGGCCTAGGTGCAATGAAGAGATCTTCTTCTTCTTCTGCATCAATCCATTCTACTACACCTTCNTTCACCAAGTCTTTGAATGTCAGTTCNTTTGAACCCACCATCTCCAAGTGCTTTTGAGTAAGNCTTGGTGCTCCNTCGTATAGAATAAGAACGGGTCTCAAGATTCTTCCTTTGTCTGTATTGATGAAAATATCCTTGTTGACATTATCATATCTGATAGAAACTTCAGAGCGGATTGCTCCTCTCCTTCTAGCGTTCTTGAATTGGGTAACTAGATTCTTACCACGCTTGTGGATNCCGTATATATCACCGTTNACGTGTATTCTGTCTCCGTCAGTCCAATCGTCAGGCTGGAATACATCCATTTCATCCANCCTTGATCTGATTTCGGTTTCTGGAACAGCCTCAGAAATGTCAATCATCTG
The DNA here is from genome assembly GCA_002694245.1 of Methanobacteriota archaeon. Lineage (GTDB taxonomy): Archaea > Thermoplasmatota > Poseidoniia > Poseidoniales > Poseidoniaceae > MGIIa-K1. The sequence goes on along the minus strand of NZLM01000040.1, from coordinate 2,260 downwards.
AGCCGCATTCTTTACCAGACCACAGTTTTGACCTTCTGGTGTTTCGTTAGGACACAATCTTCCCCATTGTGTAGGGTGCAGGTCACGAGCCTCGAAGTGAGGTTGACTTCTAACCAAAGGACTGGTGACACGCCTCATGTGAGAGAGTGCTGACAAGAATGTTGTTCTATCTAGTAGCTGACTAACTCCAGATCTTCCACCAACCCAGTTGCCTGTTGCCAGTGCGTGCATTATCTTGCTGGTTAGAACATCAGGCCTTAGGCANGAGGTGATTTTTAGCTCGCGCTTCCTGTTGTGGTGGCGCTCTAGTTGATACTTCAAGTCCCTTGCAAGTTGTCCCATTGAAACTCTAAACAAATCTTCGATGAGATCGCCTGCTAGTCTAACACGCTTGTTAGCATAGTGGTCCTTGTCATTTGGTTTTCTACCCTGTATTGCCATTTCTAANACTTGTCTGACTATTCTTCCTAGGAAAATAGCCTTCTTCTTTCTGTCTTCAACTTGGTCTCCCAAGTGAGGTAGCAATTCCCTATCCAATAGTTGGTTGACTCTTGCCTCTCTGTATTCTTTCTGTTGTCCAGCAGCGAATTTCTTCTCCAGCCACTGGTGTGATTCATCCATTGAGTCTACTGCATATTCTTCGTTGTCTTTGACTTCGTTGATGTTAGCAACAATATATTTGAAAGTCTCAGTTGGACCTGCAATCGCTTGGAATAGCTCTTGATCGTTTTCAATTCCCAAGGCTCTCATCAAAAGAACGACTGGAATAGCAGTTGTACCAGCAGTGCTAATTTTTACCATTAGCATACCGTCTCTTCGCTTCTCAACAGTTAGAGGCTTTCTCATACCGTCTTTTTGTGAAAATATCTTTGCAACTTCTGTTTTCTTTGCATATCTCTTGTTGATTTCTACAGTTACACGATTTGGCGCCAAGTCTTCCATGGAAATCAGTACTCTTTCAGTACCGTTGATAATGAAATAGCCTCCAGGGTCTAGCGGGTCCTCGCCTTTTTCACGGAGTAGTTCTGCCCAAAGTTTTCTGTCCTCTTCTGAGGTAGTTGGGTGCAAAACTCTGTCTCCAGCAATGTGGTTTGAGTGTAGATTGCACCTGCGACTTCTAACCATGATTGGCATGCTCCCTACCTGAACGCCCTTCTCTGGTTGAGTTGGAACTCCCCCTCTGTAGATAGTAAAGTCCATCTTAACAGGAGACATGTAAGTTAATTTTCTCAACCTGCATTCCATAGGTTGTGAAGGATGGTCACTTCCATCTGCCTCTCTTATTGTAGGTTCACCGAGCTGAATATTCTTGACTCGAATAATGATATCTTGATCGATTACATCGAGTTTGATAAGTCCGCCGTTCTCGTCGTCAACCTCTTCATCAGTCCCAACTCTAATGCTGCGAACTATTTTCTCCATTCTTGATAGTGAATTGTCACCAGTTGGTATACAATCGTCGTATGAAGCAAGTTGGTGGTTTACTAGACTTCTTTCTCGGAAAAATGATTCAATAATCTCCTTCATGGTATCACCTCAGCTCAGCTGCCCTCCACAATCAGTCTATATGCAACAGAGACACCAGCTGATGGAGACTTTCTCACTACTTTCAAAACCCTGTCAGACAACCAGCCTGCAGGCAGAGGGACAGTCTCTTCATCTTCACTAGTCTCAGAATCTCTTTTTCTTTCGACTGTTTCTTTGATTACCTGAACCACAGGATCTGTGATTAGGATTTTTGGGAGTAATTCTTTTGCTAATCTGGGCTCACCGGTTTCTTCGTCTGTAGTTAGAAGACCCCAGGGCTCGAGCACTTCAGCTTCATCTTCTACAGGAACTAGTTCTTGATGGGGGACTAAGACGTGGTTTAGAACGTTGAACTTGGTACCAGCAAGGTCCATATCATCTTCATCCAACGCTTTCTTGGAGATAGTGATTTTTCGGCTTCTCCTCTTTTGTCTGCGTTGTCCTAATTCTGCTAGTGCGTTCATTGCGCTTGTGAAGATTTCATCATCCTTTGAAACTCCAAGGCATGAGGCAATCTCATCCGCCGGCATTGCTTTTATGTCAGTCATATTGCGGTCTGTTGCAAGTTTGTGCGCATATTCTTCCGCAATTCCCATTTCCATTAACCGCTTTTTTGTTGCCGACTTTACTACCAAAAAACACACCCCGCTTGCCCTCAGTACATCGGTCCTGTTCTTGTCAGGCGGGCCTGACGGGGTTCGAACCCGCGACCGTCCGGTTAAAAGCCGGACGC
>NZLM01000039.1 GCA_002694245.1 Methanobacteriota archaeon | reverse complement strand
GAGTTGTCAGCGATGAGAACACCACCTTTCCCAATGCACTTGTATTGGATTACCTAAAAATTTACGAGAACAATAATTAAAATTACTGCGCATCTTACCAAAACAACGCGTACAACAGTACTGTAATAAGCAGTACGCCAAAAGCACCAACATTGAACGTTTTGTCTGTGGCAAAGAGCTTTTTGCTCAGCAAGATGCCTTTTGGATCATCTTGATTACCCTCTAATTTACTGATCCCTGCAATCACGATTAATGTACCGATACAAGTCAGCATCATCTGGTGCATAAATGGAAGGTTCACAAACAAGGCCGCATCGCTCCAGCCGTTAGGTGCTACTTTAAAGTACATTGCAATCGGAATGGACAGTATCACACCCCAAATTGCTGCGTTGTTAGTGGCTTTTTTATAAAAGAGTCCCATGAGGAACACTGCCAATATACCCGGGCTTACGACCCCTGTATATTCTTGTATAAACTGGAACACCTGCCCCAGACTACCCAGTTGCGGTGCAATCAGCATGGCGATGATAAGGGCAACAAGCCCTGTAAGACGTCCTACTTTCACCATTTGCTTGTCGTTGGCATTTTTGTTGAACATCGATTTGTAGATGTCCATGGTAAATATGGTCGATGTAGAGTTAATCATTGAGGCTAGTGAGGAGACGATCGCTGCGGCCAGGGCAGCTAGGATAAGACCTTTTAGCCCCACTGGAATAAAGTTTTTAATCAGCCAAGGTGCGGCATTGTCATTGGCAACATTGCCAGCGGTTCCCAAAAAGCCCTCGCTGTTCAGAAGACCCATGTTTAGCGTGCCTGTCTCAGGGTCTAGGTTCATCACATAGGCAATGATCCCCGGAAGTACCACAATCACAGGGATAATTAGCTTTAAAAAGGCTGCAAACACGATTCCTTTTTGACCTTCTTTTAAGCTTTTGGCAGCAAGTGTTCTTTGAATAATATATTGGTTAAATCCCCAGTAGTAGAGGTTTGCAACCCACATTCCGCCAATGAGTACCGCTAATCCTGGCAAATCCCACCAAGCGTCTCTTCCGTTGGGGGTGATAATCTCTCCTTTGGAGAGAATCATCGAAAAGCGTTCAGGTGCTTTTTCATAAACGTATTTCAGCCCATCGATAAAGCTCCCAGAGTCTGTGACGTTCGCTAAGGCAAAGTATGCCATAAGTAGACCACCAATGATGAGCAATACCACTTGTACAACATCTGTCCAAGCCACAGCTGCCAGCCCGCCCCATAGTGAATAGGCCGCAGCAAACAGACCAAGTCCTATGATGCTATTGAGTAAGATGCTTCCATCGCCGCTTCCTACAATGGTATCCAGTGCCTTCCCACCTAAAAAAAGTACGGTTGTTAAGTTGACAAACACAAAGAGTGCGATCCAAAAAACGGCCAATATGGTTTTAAGGTTGGTGCTATATCGTTTTTCGATAAATTCTGGAATGGTATACAGTCCTTTTTCAATAAAAATGGGCAGAAAGTACTTTCCAACCACAAGTAGCGTGATGGCAGCCATCCACTCGTAGGAGGCAATCGCAAGTCCAAGCGCAAAACCCGAGCCAGACATGCCGATAAACTGCTCAGCTGAGATGTTGGCAGCAATGAGCGAAGCACCAATCGCCCACCAGGGTAGTGATTTACCTGCTAAAAAATAATCTTCCGCACTTTTGGTTTCACCCTTCTTTTGCCGGGATACAAAGAGTCCGATTGATAAAATGATCAGCGCATAAAGCGCAAATACAGCTATGTCTATTGTTGAAAAATCCATTTGGTTTTGTTTTTAATGGTTTTATTTATGTTTTGTTTTTTGAATAGTGTTTGGTTGCACAATCACGTAAGCGTTGTGCAGCTTGCTCAGCTGTGATGTCACGCTGGGGATTGGCAAACATCTCGTAGCCCACCATAAATTTCTTGACCTCGGCTGAGCGAAGTAAGGGTGGATAAAACGACATATGCATATGCCAGTGGCTGTTATCCTCTCCATCTGTGGGCGCTTGGTGTATACCTGCAGAGTAGGGAAATGAGGTTTCAAAAAGGTTGTCATAGCGAATAGTGAGGGCTTTTAGGATACTTGCATAATCCGATACTTCTTGCTGTGATAGTTCTAGAATAAAGGTAATATGTCTTTTCGGTATAATCATGGTCTCAAATGGCCATACTGCCCAATAAGGAACAAGTGCTACAAAGCTTTCGTTTTCCAATACAATCCGATCTTTGGCATCAAGTTCTTGTTGTAAATAATCGCCCAATAAACTGCTGCTGTTTTGGTCCCAATATCTTTTTTGGTGTACCACTTTTTTAATCACTTCCTGAGGAATGGAGCGTTGTGCCCATATCTGTCCATGTGGGTGCGGGTTGGAGCAGCCCATTATCTCTCCTTTGTTCTCAAAAATCTGCACATGGTTGATATTTGGATCACTCCCAAGGTCAGTGTATTCCTTTTTCCAAAGGGTGATCACTTCCTCTATGTCACGCTCTTCCATTAGTGGCAGCGTCAAACTGTGATTGGGGTGATAGCAAATCACTTTACATATTCCGGATTCGCTTTCGGCTTCTAGTAATCCCTCTCTAAAAGTTTCTTCTGGGCCTTCAAGTAGGGCTGCAAAATCGTTATGGAAGCTGTATGTNCCTGTATAATCTGGGTTTTTGGNNCCTCCTGCGCGCTCATTGCCCGGGCATAAATAGCAGTTCGGATNGTAATCTAACAGCTCCACTTCNTGGGGCTTGTCTTTTTTGCCTTGCCATGGGCGTTTGGTGCGGTGTGGAGATACCAGTACCCATTCNCCTGTGAGGATNTTTTTTCTTCTATGTGNNGTGTTGTTAAAATCCATCTANGATTCNGAATTTATNGTTTCTACGCCATTTGANGTNGCTACCAATATGGAAGTNAGATTAATATCAAACTTTTGTTTGTAGGCTTTGCTTGCCAAATNCATAAACTCATTNACAAANNCCTCTTCCACAAGGTTGATTGTGCAACCGCCAAAGCCGCCACCCATCATACGNCTTCCNACCACCTGCGGNAGGTCTTTGGAAAGNTCNACTAAAAAATCGAGTTCAGAGCAACTGACTTCATAGTTTTTGGATAGCCCTTCGTGGGTTTGGTACATTAGCTTGCCAAAACCCTTAATATCTCCGCTTTGGATAAGCTCTGCAGCTTTTAAGGTTCTGTCGTTTTCACGTGACACAAAAAGTGCCCGCTGATAGACTTTTTCATAGAGTTTTTCTTTATAAGTCTCGATGATAGTTTCTGGAACATCGGCTAAAAAATCATACCGAGGATGGTCTTTTTGAATGAGAGCAAGGGCTTGTTCACATTCTTCTCTTCGCGTGTTGTACTCACTCGATGCCAAGTTATGCGATACATTGGTGTTCAGTAGCAATATCTTATAAGGTGTAAACTCTGCATCAATGAGTTTGTAGTCTAAGGTCTCGCAGTTGAGAAGTAACAGCTTTTTACGTTTGCCCATCGTCACCGCAAACTGATCCATCACCCCACATTTGGTACCCACAAAGTTGTGCTCTGCCATGCGAGAGATCTCTATAATGTCTAAATTGGAAAGCCCCAAGTCAAACAAATCATTTAAGCCTTTGGCAACACCACATTCAAGGGCGGCAGATGAGCTGATACCAGCCCCAATAGGCAACTCACTGGATATAACACAATCAAAACCTCCGAGCTTTCCTGGACGGGCTTTTACAATACCATCGACAACACCAAGCACATAGTTCTCCCAATGGGTATCGCTGATTTGTAAGGGCTTGTTGATATCAAAAGTAAAAGCGCCCAAATCTTCAGAATTTACCCGACATAGGCTGTTGTCCTTTTTTCTAAACCACATGGTGACTTTACGATTTATCGCTGCCGGCAGTACATGCCCGCCGTTGTAATCAATGTGTTCGCCAATCAGATTGATGCGACCAGGGGATTTTACAATGATATCAGAATCGTTTGTGTTTATTGTCATTAGTGACGTTTGTTGGAAAATTAGTCTTTTTTGAGCGCACTGAATGTGATAATCATAATAAACGTATAAAGTATGAACTATTTTAAAATTTTAACTGTTTATTCAAAATACTAGAAAGTTTTTGTTTGACATTGTTATGTTCAATACTACTTGCTAGATTATACCGTTCGTGAGGGTCTTTTTTGTGATCATATAGCTCTTCATTACCGTTTGCATATTTAATATATCTATATCTTTTTCCTCTTACTGATAGGTGTTGTCGTTCAGGAAGTTGAGACCTCCAACTTGCAATAACTGTTAATGCTGCATCTGGCCCGTCCCATAATTTGGTTTTAGGATTTTTTAAAAATGGCTCTAAACTGAATCCATCTAACTGCTGTGTTCCGTTTAGCTTAAGGTTTGAGACATTATTTCCTGTAAGAGATAATATTGTAGGATAAATATCTAGTAATGAAACCGGATGGGTTACTTTTTTTCCTGCATTTGCGTTATATTTTGGCGCTTTTATAATCAGTGGTACGCGTGTAGTTTCTTCCCACAGATTATACTTCCACAGATATTTTTTTTCTCCTAAATTGTATCCATGATCACTAAAGAGAATAACAATGGTATTGTTGGCAAACTTCGAATTTTCTAATGCTTCAAGCAGCTCACCTACACGATCATCAGCAAAAGCAACGCTTGCTAAATAGGCCTGTATGTATTTTTTAAGTGCAAGCTCCTTTGATTCATACCCTTCAACTAAACCTACATATGCCTTTCTTCCTCTTGACATTCCACCTTTCTTAAGGTTGTTGTTTTCTAAATACGTATCCGAATAATCTTCCTCTTTTAAATGTGTCGTTTGAATGATTTTTAATGGGAACATATCAAAATATTTTTGAGGAACGACTAAGGGTGTGTGTGGTCTATGCAAACCAATCGCCATAAAAAATGGTTTTANTTTATCTTGTTTGCTTAGTTTTTCNAATTGTTTTTTTGCCCAAATTGTACTTTTCTCATCAGTCATTAAATCTCTATCAGTATCATTTACATANCGAAATGGTTTTCCTCCCCAGCTACCATTATACCATCCTTTTGCTCCNGGGGTATCATCAGTAGGTGNAACTTCGGGAACATCTGCNAAAGAGAAAAATGTAGCATCAAGAGCTCCTAATTCACGCATACCTTCNGGNGATAAGGGGTGGGGAACTGATTTTTTGCCATTAAATGCTATGGGGCCATANTCTTTTTNAACCCCCANAAGGCTCCAAGCNCCTTTTTTTGGACTATGAAANACCTTTCCAGACTGCATGCTAACATAGCCCTTTGCANTGAAAAACTCAGGAAGGGTAGTTGCTTGCGCTAATAATTTGTTCTTCNTCCAATTATCAAATCCCCACATTCGAGAACGCAATGGAGAAATGCCTGTCATAAAACTTGCTCTGGATGGTTGACATACTGGGACATTGGCATGTGCGTTTGTAAACAAAACTCCTTCTTTAGCAAGCCTATCAATGTTAGGGGTTTTTGCCTGTGGATGCCCATCCAAAACACCCACATAATCATTGAGGTCATCCAAAACAATCATCAAAACGTTGGGTTTTTCCTGCGCAAACAATTGCGTTGTTGTCAAAATAAATAGAGAAAATAAAGCGTACCTAAACATACAATCTAATTTTCATTTTTAGTCCACCATTCGTCTTCACCCAATGTTGGGAATATTCTGTCTATATTTTTTTGATTCCAGCGATTCCACGCATTTTGCAATTGTTTTTCCAAAACAACGTTGGAGCCTTTAATGTTTTTTGACTCAGAAACATCAAGTTTCAAATTATAAATTTCTGACTCTGACCTTTTATTTGATTTGAGTAGTTTATGATCTCCATGAATTACTGCCATGGCGTTTTGTTTCCATTTTCGCCAAAACAAATAATCATGAGGCGCTCCTTGCTTTTCACCAGTCAGGTAAGGTATGATATTCACACCATCTAGAGGTTTTTTCCGATTTGATTTGATGTCTAAAATGTCTACCATACTTGCCATAATATCCAATGAAGATATAGATTCTTCGTACTTTGTATTTACAGGAATCACTCCTTTCCATTGTATGGCAAATGGCACTCTTAGTCCGCCTTCGTAAACACTTCCTTTAGTTCCTCTCAAAGGTGTATTTTGAGAAGCATTGTTATGTGCACCTCCGTTATCAGATAAAAACACAATAATGGTATTTTCAATTAGAACATTTTTTTTCAACGTCTCTAATACTAGTCCTATTCCGTCATCGACAGCACTTACCATAGCTGCATAGGTCTTTCTTTTTCTATCCTGTATATCTGGAAATCTTGAGAGGTATTTTTCAGTGGCATGCATAGGCGTATGTGGAGCATTGTAGGAGAGAAATAAGAAAAAAGGTTGGTCATTTTCAGCTTGTTTGTTAATAAAGCGAAGGGCTGCCTCACTGAGCTCATCTGTTAAGTAGTCGGTCTTATAATCCTCAAATTCTAGTGTTTTATGATTTTCCCGAAGCTTTGTTCTATACCAAGCCCATTTTGATTTAACATTTTCAAGATTTTCTACAGTCAATTGATTCATAAAATAATTATGCCCTCCAGATAAAAAACCATAGAAATAATCAAATCCTCTATTTAATGGATGAAAATTCGGATGTGTTCCCAAATGCCATTTTCCAACAATAGCACTTTTATAACCCTCATTGCATAAAACCTCAGCTAGGGTTTTTTCATCAAGTGGAAGACCAGCAATATCATTTGTCGGATCAATAGTCGGGTTGGTTGTAAAGCCAAATCTGTCTTGATAGCGGCCAGTGATAAAACCTGCTCTACTAGGTCCACAAACTGGAAATGACACATAACCATTTACAATATGTGCGCCATTATATGCAATAGAATCAATATTGGGTGTAGGGATATCTGTGCACCCATTAAATCCAACATCTGCATAGCCCATATCGTCAGTCATGATTACAATTAAATTGGGTTTTTTAGACTGACTCCACACAAAAATTGGTGCAACAAATAGTAATAAGTTAAATATAAAAACACCTTTTATCATCATTGCTAATTTACTATGTTATTTAGTTGGGAACGAAATGTTTTAAGTTTCTTTCTATATCTTTTTTCAAATACTACATTGTGCCACTCGTAGGGATCTTTTTTGTTGTGATACAACTCCTCTTTTCCATTAGAATATTTGATATATCTATAATCAGTCGTGCGCAAGGAGTAGTTTTGTTTTTCTTTTGGGTATTTCAGCCCATAGTTTCCTACAATTGTTAAGGCATAATTAGGCCCTTTCCAATTTTTTGTATTTGGATTTTCTAAAAATGCACGTAAAGAATACCCGCCTAGATTTCCACCGGAATTTGATTTTTTGGTGTTACCCAAAAGTGAACAATAGTCAATTAATGTTGGAAAAATATCGATTAGTGACACTGGGTGGTTTACCATACCTCTCACTTCGCTATTAGGAACGCGGACAATGTACGGAACACGTGTACTTTCTTCCCATGGAGAGTTCTTAAATAAATGGTTTTTCTCGCCTAAATGCCATCCGTGGTCACTGGTTAAAATGACTATGGTGTTTTTACTCAAGCCTGTTGATTCTAAAGAGTCTAAAATTTTCCCAACCTGATCATCAACAAAGGTAATACATGCTAAATAGGCTTGTAGGAAATATTTAAGAGCTAATTCTCTGTCTCCTCCGTATGAATCTACCAATGTCTTTAATAACAATGGACCTTTAAGATTTCCTCCTCTGTATCCGTAAACTGTTTTTACATCACCCTCAAGTGATAGGTTCCCCTGAAAATTTTCTTTCCAAAAGGTGTCCAATTCATCGCCGTCAATCCATTTATCCAATTCAATTTCATCAATGGGATACATGTCAAAGTATTCGTCGGGAGCATGAAGGGGTGTATGAGGCCTCACAAAACCGACACCCATAAAAAAAGGCTTTGCTGTTTTGTTTTGTGCAATTTTTTCAAGCTTTTCAATGGCCCATTGAGCATGTAATTCTCCTTGAAGTAGATCTCTGTTATCGTTGTCTTGAAACCTGTACGGCTTCTTGTCCCATCCATAAACCAAACCAATTTCACCATATTTACCATTGGTGATGCCACCTTCAGAAATACGTCCGTAAGAGCCATCAATAGTTCCTATCTGGCGGTAGGGGTCTGGTACGTTTGGTAATACACCAATTTCCTCACCATCAAAATAAAATGGCCCATAATTATGCTTAGGATTATTCCCCCATTCTTGCCAATATTGATGCGGCGCTCCATGTGTCAATTTTCCTGTACCTAAGGTTTGGTAGCCATTTTCAACAAAATATTCCATCATGGTTTTATTGTGCTTAAGCACAGGTTGTTTTGACATTGGTGTCCAGCCAAAATCTCCGGAATCGTGCGGATAAACTCCTGTAAATAAACTGTTTCTTGAAGGTTGACAAACAGGTACGTTGGTATGTGCATTTGAAAATTGTACACCCGATGCTGCCAAGCGGTCCATATTGGGTGTTTTAACATCGGGGTGCCCACCAAAAGCACCAATGTAATCGTTAAGATCATCTGCCATAATCAACAACACATTTGGCTGTTCTTGTGATGTGGCTATAAAAGACAAAGAAATGAGTGAAAAAGTAAAAATATGTTTAAGCATGTCGTTTTTTTATGAATGATTCAATACAACTACTCAAAATAAATAAAAACACTGGAATAGTAAGGTGCTAAATATTACCAATAATTTTGTGCTGGTTAACATATCTTCAATGTCTTTATAATTGTTTTATATAATCTATTTCAACCAAGTCATTTTTCTTGCCACGAAACGAAATTTTTAGCTTTGTTGTACCGCTCAAACTGGTGCTATTATTGATAGAAATCAATACTTCTTCAAAATATGAGTTACCCGAATATTCTGCAGTGCCCAAGTCGCCATAATCATTTGCAACAAAAATTTTCAAGCTGGCGTTTGATTTCATTTTAATGGCAATGCTTTTTTGATGATTGGTTTCTCTAATTTGTAATCCTGTTTTGTGTATCGTTCCTTTTTTGCTATCAAGTTTAAAATCCAGATAGCCCAAGCTTCCCGCTAAATTGGAAGAAATGTCTGTCGATTCCCAACCCTCTGTTTGCCAACCCCCACAATCAAAATCAAAATAAAGCAGCCCATCACTCGGGTCCCTCTTATTGGCTATTTCCCATCTGTCAGACAAGCCATCACCATCAGAATCCACGCGATATTTTTCGTATTCTGGATTAACTCCTTCACCCCATTTTTTTCCATCGCCATTTGCCTTAAGATTTGCAATAGGTTCATCTTCTGAACCCATGTCACCAACTGCTAACCATTGGTCTAGCAACTCACGATGCCTTTTAAGTTCTAAACTAAATGTAGGATTTCCAACCAAATTATAAATCATTGCTGGATCTGTACTTACATTATATAGTTCTTCTGCAGGGCGTTCACCAAAATAAATTTCTTTATGGACTTTAGAAAGTCTATCTGAATTGTACAAATGATAAAGGTTTTTAGTGAAGTTTTTTGAATCCCTGTATTGCGGCTGCAAAAAAATACGGTCTAATTTATAATTTCGAATGTATCTATAATTTTCAGTTCTTATCGTTCTTACTCTGTCAATTGTATGATCTAGTCGGTCTTTGTGTGCAGCAACAAATACTCTTGGTGTAAAGTTTTTTGAAAATAAATTTTGCCCTTCATACCAATTTGGTATATCAACTCCTGCCCAAGACAATGTAGTAGCGGAAAGGTCTAGCATGTTTACCAAATCATTGCGAACTTTACCGCTTGGGACATATTTATTTGGCCCCATAACTACAAATGGCACATGCAATCCTCCTTCAGTGAGCATTTGTTTATGCCTTGGAAGGTTGTTGGCACCGTGGTCTGAAAAATAAACCACAATGGTGTTTTTGTAAAGCCCCGTGTCTTTTAGTTGCTGTATAATCTTCCCTATAATATTGTCATCTACTCGAATTGCTTCATAGTGTTGGGCTACTACCTCTTTAAAGATTTTATTATTTGGATAATCCGCAGGAACAGCAACATAATTCGGATTAACTTTAATTTCTTTATTTATGTTTTCAGTATTGTTTTTGCCTCCCCTAAGTTGAATTTGACCAAAGAACGGCTGTTTATTCACTAGCTCGGAGAAATCGGTTCTTTTTTTGAGCTTGTGATTATAGGTTTTACCCTGATTCCAAGCAAAATTATAATCTGCTTTACCAAAGTTAAAAGTGGTGTACCCTTGCTCAGAAAGCAACTCAGGTAGTAGCTTGTAATTTTGAGGAAGTTGAATACGCGTTTTAGGTGTTCTAGAAGATCGGTGTTGATGTGCGCCAAAACGAATTGCTGACTGGCCAATAATCATTGCAGATCTGGTAGCAGAACAAATAGGTGCCGGAACATACGCCCTGTTAAAACGCACCCCTAATTCCGCTATCGCGTCAATGTTAGGAGTTGCATCAACGTTAACATCATCACCATAACATCCCATCCATGGAGAGGTATCCTCTGCATAAATCCAAAGTATGTTGGGTTTCTGAGCAAATGAAAACCCTGTTGATACCGTTAAGGAAAAAAAGAAAATGGTTGTGAAAAAACGAGAGGCATGAAACATGGGCTGTTATTTCTTTTTTTGAAGATTGTAAAATCTGCTAGGGTCGGGTTTTACTCCATTAAACTCAGCAGCTGCCTCTGTATTAAATAGCGGTGAAAATGATTTGTCCCAAAAGGGATTTTTTACGTGTGCTTTTTGCATCATATTCTGAATTTTGACTACCACCTCTGGATGCTGTAGGGAAAGATCAAATTGCTCTGCCTTGTCCTTTTCTATATCATAAAGTTCTAGATTAAGTCCTTTTCGTCTGTCTTTGACTACCGCCTTCCACTTGCCAAATCGAACAGCACTATTGGGCCTACCCTCATAAAGCTCCCAATATAAAAATTCATGCTTTTTTTGCTTTAATTCATTACCCAATAGCGTGGGTAGCATCGATATTCCATCCGTATGCCCATTGATAGGTTCGCCTGTCAACTCAGAAAAGGTTGGTAGCATGTCCCAAAATGCTGAAATATGTTTGCTAACACTACCTGCTTCAATTGTTCCTGGCCAATAGGCAAACATCGGTGAGCGAATTCCACCGTCATACATCATTCTTTTTATACCTCTTAATTTGCCAGAAGGCTTAAAAAATGCTTCTGTTCCAGCCTTTCCATGTGCACCATTGTCGCTGTTAAACATTATTAGGGTATTCTTCTCTAACCCTAAGGATTCCAGTAATTCAGCTATAACCCCAACATCCCTGCTCATTCTTGAAATCATTGCTGCTTGAATCTTCATGTTTTCGGGCCATTCTTTGTCTTTGTATTGTGCCAAATCCGGTACCTGTAACTTGAGGTGTGGTATAGTATAGGCTAAGTACAAAAAGAAAGGTTCATTTTTATTTTGTTTGATAAATGAAATGGCTTTTTCTGTAAATAGATCGTGGCTGTAGTCATTTTGTTTGCCATTTCCATTGTCAAGAAATTCCTTTTTTCCATTTTGCCATAAATACTTTGGGTAATAATTATGTGCTAGCACTTGATCTGTGTACCCATAAAAATAATCAAACCCTTGCTTGTTGGGATTGCCTTTATCATGAAAACCACCCAATCCCCACTTGCCAATGCAAGCTGTTTTGTACCCCGCACGTTGCATAAGTTTACCAAGGGTTTCGGAATCTGCTGGAATTGGTGTTTGCCCATCGGGATAACCTGGACTATTGGACCTGATATAGGCATGGCCTGGGTGTTGCCCCATCAATAAAGAAGCACGGCTTGGCGCACAAACTGCGTTTCCGCAATAGTGATTAGTAAAGCGGATTCCATTGTGAGCAAGTTTATCAAGCTCTGGTGTTTCAATGAGTTCTTGCCCATTATAGCCTACATCGCCATAGCCCAAATCATCTGCAAGGATATAAATAACATTTGGTTTTTGCTCTTGTGCACTTACCATTGACGGGAATGAAACTACACAGCAATACATCACAGTAGCGAAAAACTTTTTCATTGCACCAATTAAAAGATCAGTTCTAATTATCTTTCTTATAAATTTCAACATAATCAATCTTAAGGTAATTTGGCCATTGAGTAGTTCGATCAGTTGCATTAGTTTGAACTTCATTATTAAATACAATATACATGTCTTCGTTGGGCCATAAATTTGCTCTATTAGGACTTAAGTTACTTTTGAGCAGCTCTCTTTTTATTTCTCCATCTACAGTCCAAACCGCCTTTTCTTCTGTCCATTCAAATCCATAAACGTGCCATGCTTCACAGCCATATGTAGCGTCAAAATTATAAATATAGCCTGTATCCCATTTTTGATTGGGCCATTCATCAACTAATAAATGCATTCCCATCACATCTTCACCTACAGTATTTTTACCAAAATATTCAAACATATCCCACTCGGGCCCCCAAACTAAATCTTCAGCTATCAACCAAAGTGCAGGCCAAACCTTATCTCCTGATGGAAACTGCGCTCGCATTTCAATATATCCTTTATTGAAATACACTTTGTGCATAGACATCACCCAACCACTAGTGTAACTGTAATTGCCCGCAGGGCTTGTCCCTGTAAAGGACCTTTTTTGATTTCGTAACACTAAAGCACCGTCCTCTAAATAACTATCCTCTTTAGTAACATAACCACTGTATTTGGTTTTAAGCAAATGATCCCCATCGGCACCTGGTACAATATCTCCTGTATCTGGATCTCTTAATGATCCTACCGTCCAATGAGCAGTATTTATTTCTGTGCCATCAAAATGATCTTCCCATGTTTTTGTATAACCATCAGGAACAAAACGCTCCAAAGTGCCATCTATTATTTCCTCTGGATCATCGCTATTTTTGACTATATCTTCGCCGCCACATGAATATAGCGTAAATAATAGGTATATCAGCAGAACTGTATTCTTATCGCTTAAAATTTTCATTATTATTTCACTGAATAAATTGTTGTTGTTGTTTTCCTACCTCGTTGATCTTATACTCCTGTAGCTCTTTTTGTACTTTACGCAACTCATTTTGTAATTTTTCTAAATCTTCGTTTTGGTCATTTAAAAGCGAAGTTTTAGCAGCTGTGTCTTTATTCGGCAATTCGTTGTAAAACAAATTTTGCGATGCCTCAACAGTGCTAAACTCAATTTCAGCAAAATCTGGGATATTAATCCCCTCTTTCAGAATTGCTGCCTTAACTTTAATTTTTCCAGCTGTAGTGCTTGAGCGTATTAGAGCTATTGCTTCTCCCCAAAGCATCTTTTGCGGATTAATTTCATTAGCTGTACCACCAATTAACTCGCCTTCCCCTTCAACTGTAAAACGTACGTATTCGTCACTTAATCGTTTTATCGCTCCACCCGCATCTACCAAATAAGCAACAACCGTAGTAATATCGCTACCATCCGCTATGGGCTGAATATCAGAATCATCTACTTTTATTACAAGCCTTCTCTTTCTTCCTACCGGCCAACGTTTGTGTTCTGTTACTACCGCTCCATTGATAATTCCTTCGGCTTTCATTACCGCACCCTCAACATATTCCTGATTTATTTTTCCGTACCCTTTTTTACTTTTATTTCTAACATCTGTGTATTTAAAAACATCTTTAAAAATAACAGGCACTCTTGGTACTGGGTTAGCAGCATCTGTGGCTTTCTTTACGCCAATTTCTTCTCCGTACATTGTAAGTTTTATTTCCTCACAGTTGGTAAATACTACAACATCTTCAGGAGAAAAGGGAGTCATCAGATGAGCTAAAAACACAAAAGGCTTTGCATCAACTTGGGGAACTTTTTCAAGACCGCTAGTTGGAAGGAGACTTTTCATTAGATAATATGAGAATTTTGGCTGGCGATAGGCGTCCATGATACCTCCCCAAAAGGGATCGGGATGATATCCCCGCTGATGATCAAATGGATGCCACATAGTTGCACCGACTAATGATTTGCTAGCAGCATAAGACATTGTAAGGGAAGGCCAGGTTTTGAGCTCACCATTTTCTATCCATTCTTCTTTAAAATAATGCAATGCTTGGCGGATTTGAGCTGTCTCACCCCATTGTTTTGCTACCCGGCTCACAGAATTATGGTCTACCCAATTATCAACAAAATCGCCCCATTCGCGCTTAAATATACTTTTGTTAGGATATTTTGCCACTAGGTCATTGGAATAAAGCATGTCAAAATATTTTTGGTTTTTTCCTCTCATTTCACGCGCATCTGTTACTGTGTATAAGCCTTGAAATGGAAATTCCTCTTTTGCAGCTTTTGTAGCTTCTTGAGCAAATTTCTCAGGAAAATGCGTTTCATTAGGAATAATTTCCCAAATAAATACTGACGGCCTGTTACGTTCCAAACGAATTAATTTTCGCACATCATCCAACATACGTTCCATGAAAATAGGGTCTTTATTCCAGAATTGCCATCCTGGAATCGTCGCAATAAATAATAAGCCCAACTCATCGCAGGCATCCATAAATGCAGGGTCCTGAACAAAATGTGCCGACCGAATGACACGCATTCCAGTTTGACGTAGTTTTAATGCATCGCGATAATGTAAGTTGTTAGGAAGTGCGTGTCCAATATGTGCAAAGTCTTGATGCCTGTTAGCTCCCATCAAAAGCTGTGGGTAAGGCTTGCCGTTGAGATAAAACCCTTCTTGTCCTCGCATTTCAACAGTTCGAATACCAATCCTTTTTATAAAAGTATCCAACACATCGCCACGTTTATTTTTTAAACTTACACGAAGATCATGTAGTTGTGGGTTGTCAGGGCGCCAAAGCTTGGGATTAAGAACCGTAAATTGCGCATGAGTTTGTACAGCATTGTTTTTTGGAAGTTGGTATTCTTTAACTGATGATGCTACTGCTTTCCCATCGCTTTCTAGTAGGTCTAGCTGGACAAATACTGTCATCTTTTTTCCTTCATTATTAACATCAACATTAACAAAGACATCAACTGATTTTTCAGAAAGGTTTTCATAGTGAACAAACACACCCCCACCTGCTACTTTTTCCGCTGCAGTAGGATGTGTGACGTAAGTATGGTTATGAGTTATCAGCCAAACGTCTCTGTAAATACCCCCAAAATAGGTGAAATCTAATTGCTCTTGTGATTTCCCTGGAGGGTAGGTTTTGTCATTACTATTATCGGCACGAACTGCGACTGTGTTTGGTTTTTTAAAATCCACGTATTCAGTGACATCAATATGTATGGGGTAATAACCACTAAAGTTCTCTTTTATCATAGCACCGTTTACCCATATTTTAGATTTACCCATAATTCCTTCAAAATGAAGTATGACTTTTTTGGAACGCATGGTTTCATTCAAATTAAATTGTTTTCGATACCATGCTGGTCCTTGGTAATTTACACCACCACTGGCAGCTAAAGGCAAAAGTTCCAAGCCATCAGGGAGGTTTACAACGCTCCATGCGCTGTCATCAAAATCATGTTTTTCCGCACCAGTAACATCTTGCTTTATAAAGCGCCATCCTACATTAAAATTAATAGCTTCACGAACACTCTTGTCTGTTTGGTAAAACCCTGCAGTAGAAAACTGCGGTTGATATTTTTGAGTATATCCAAAACCACTCAGCAGTAAAAAAAACAATAATAGCCTATTCATTGGCATTTAAATTATCAGTTCTAAAAGATGAAACTGGAAGGCCATTCCTTCCAAAAAGCGTTGGTATTACACAGTTTTTAAATCCATAACGCACTGCTTTTGGATGGGGTACTTTTTCAGAAAAAACCCTGACTTTTTGATCTTTATGATAGGGACTCGTCATGACTGCATTTGCTGGATAAAAAATCATATCCGTTCCTGCTATTTCAAAATTTTCTGAGGTATCTACATTCCTGTTTAATTGAATACGGTTCGAAAAAGTTAAAATGATCTCTTGTTTNTCAATAAAGTAATTTGTTAATGTGGGTGACTTGAAATCATATCCACTAATGCCATAATCTTTAGCTANTGCTANATACGACAGACGCTTGCCAACTTCCCTTTTTTTTGATGGATGGATTTGGGTNCAATCGCCAACATCTAACGTAACTACCATCTCTGCATTTTGTAANNTTTGGCTACTCTTGAGTTGTGCTTCTCTTAAAAAAGCAGAATTATTTTTTCCATAATTAAAAGGTGCAATCTGAGCANAATAAAAGGGGAAATCTCCAATATTCCATTGTTCTCGCCATGAANTAACCATAGTATTGACTATTTTTTCATATTCATTGGCATTACGGCGATTTGCTTCTCCTTGATACCACAAAACTCCTTTAATACCATAGCCAATAAGTGGATGCATCATAGCATTGTATAAAACCGTAGGCGTTTTTTGTGGCATCTCAGCAATTTCATTAGGAATTATTATACCTAAATCATGTAGTGTTTTATCATCAGACCATGCCTCAGCCGTAGAAGAGCCCCAAGCCGTTACTACTATCCCAATTGGTACATCTAGTACCATTTCTAGTTGTTGGGCAAAGAAGTATCCAACTGCGCTAAAGGATCCCGAAGTTGAAGGTGCTGCTTTTTCCCATCTACCTTTTACATTGTCTAAAGGTTTTAAACTTGAATTTTGTTTGACAGTAAAGAAACGGATTCTGTCGTTTTTTGAATTCACAATTGCATCCAACCCACCTTCAATGAAATTACCATCCAACCCGCCACTAAGAGGTATTTGCATATTTGACTGTCCTGAACATACCCATACCTCACCAATCAATACATCATTAATTGTTACTATTGATGACCCCTTAATTGTAATGGCGTGTGGACCACCCGCAGTTGGAGTTGTTAATTGTAGCTTCCATTTACCATTCGTTGATGTGGTTGCCTGGGAGGTTTCTCCCCATGAACTTACGACATGTATTTTTGTTCCTGCCGAATCAATTCCCCAAATATTTATACTTTTTTGTTGTTGTAGTATCATGCCGTCACTAAAGAATGAAGCAACGTGAGTTTGTGCATTGACAATCATATTACTACAAATCATTAAAAGAAAAATAAATAGTCTCGGATGCATATTTTTTATATAATTCTGAACGTACAACTTAAACAAAAATAAATCACAAAGCATTATAATTTGTTCTTACTTATTACCAATATGATAATATATATTATCTAAAGTATGCTAATTGCTAATTTAATTTAGGTAATCTATAAAAACCATATTAGCAATCATTTTATACATTTGAATTTCCAATTACACACTGATGAAATCATTTATTGTTGCGTTTACTTTGATAATAACACTATCACTATCTAGCTGTTCTGAGGGTCACCAAAATCCTAACATCATTATTATATATACTGATGATTTGGGCTATGGAGATGTAAGTGCTTATGGAGCTACAGAAATTAATACTCCCAACATGGACTTTTTAGCCAATAATGGGGTTCAATTCACACAAGGCTATGCGTCTTCAGCGACATGTACCCCGAGTAGATATGCACTACTTACAGGATCCTATCCATGGAAAGAAAAACGCGCTCGCATCCTTCCTGGAACAGCACCTTTAATTATTGATACAGCCCAAATAACATTACCCAAAATGCTTAAAAAACAAGGATATCAAACAGCAGTCATTGGAAAATGGCATCTTGGCCTTGGTACAGGGCAAGTAGATTGGAATACCCATATTAGTCCAGGACCAAATGAGATAGGATTTGATCACGCATACATTATGGCAGCAACACAGGATAGAGTACCAACTGTTTACATTGAGAATGGTTACGTGGATGGTTTAGATCCATCAGACCCCATTGAAATCAGTTACAAAAGGAATTATGAAGGTCAGGCAACAGGAAAAAACAATCCTGAGTTGTTATCAATGATGTGGCACCACGGACATAACGGAACTATTGTAAACGGCGTTCCTAGAATAGGTTTTATGAAAGGTGGGGAATCCGCCAAGTGGAGTGATATAGATATGGCAGATCATTTTTTGAATAAGGTTAAAAATTATATCAAATCAAAAAAAGACAAACCATTCTTTTTGTACTATGGCATGCAACAACCTCACGTACCACGCACGCCCCATCCTCGCTTTGTTGGAGCTACTTCTTTAGGACCAAGGGGTGATGTGATTGCTGAGGCTGATTGGTGTGTTGGTGAACTGGTGAAAACGCTACAAGAAGAGGGTCTTATGGAAAATACGCTTATCGTGTTTTCAAGTGATAACGGACCAGTGCTAAATGATGGTTACTATGATGATGCGGTTGAAAAAAACGGAAGTCATACGGCAGCAGGTGTGTTGCGAGGGGGTAAATACAGCCTCTTTGAAGCGGGCACAAGGGTTCCATTCATCACCTACTGGAAAGGAAAGATTCAGCCCAAAAAATCAGATGCCTTGGTGAGCCAATTGGATTTGTTTTCTTCCTTAGCCAAATTGACTGGGAGTGATCTGAGAGCCGATGATAGTGTAGATTTGCTAGATACCTTTATGGGAAATAGTAATATTGGGCGTGAAGAGTTGATTTTGGAGGCAACAACGCGCACTGCTCTCAGAAGCGGTGATTGGGTTATGATTCCCCCTTACAATGGACCTGCTAAGTTAAAAGCTGTTAATATTGAAATCGGTAATAGTAACCAGTACCAACTTTACGATCTTTCGCAAGATATAAGCCAGCAAATTAATTTGGCGGAGTCAAATCCGGAAAAACTCAACGAAATGATTCTTAGATTTAAGGAAATTAGGGGGGAGAGTTATTCAAAAGTTAAAAAAATAGAACTTAAATAGTGTTCACTTCTTTAATGACACNTGGGACCTGACGCACTTTGTTTTCGGATTTCATGAGATATTGGTTATGAGTAATTTCATTGCTGCTCAGTTTAGAACATATTCCAACNTAANATGCNTTACNGAAGGTTCTCTACTGAAGCAGAAAAAGCGCAAATANCCCNGANGTGCTAAGCGCAACATGATTTCACCAAAGTTGACNANTTTTTTTATCTATTTATTGANTTANGTAATTTATCATATTATTTAAAATAANTTCAGCAACCGGATCTTTTCCTAGGTTTCCAACAATATCAAAAGTCGATAACAGCATAGTTCCNTCTCCAAACNCTGTTTCTAAAAGATTGGCGCCAAACCAAATGTCCCCGGGACCAGGATAATGACGAAGCATCAAATCTAAATTTTGAAAATGGTCATAGCTAACTACCCCCGATATCATTTTACCTTGTTGCATCATCATCGTGGTTTTTGGATGTACATTCTGGTAAACTTCTTGCATAATCACTCCCGTTGGTAGTCCTTGGAACACGGGATGTTCCATGACCATATGAGGTTTTCCAGCCCAAAGTCCTAGAGTGGTACCTTTGTTTAACAAATTTGCAGAAAACGGCAGGCCTTCAACGCTGTTTGATTCAAATTTTCTTCCAAAGTAAGGCGGTGTTTTTCCAGTTACATCTAAAATGATAAGCTTTCCTCCTTTACCAACTTCAGTTTTGGCATTTTTGAGCAACTCGTTAAAACCTTTTTTTTCAGATCGTGGTACCAAACCACTGATAATCAATCCCCCAGCATGTTCATTGGAGTCAAAATCTACAAAAGATATATTTTTTTTGGTTAAAAATATTTTTAGGTCTCCTTGTGGATCTATGACGCGCAGCGGTGCATCGCTATCAAAAACTACAGGGTCAAAAATGTCAAAATCAAAACTATTTTTGGCAATAAGATTTCCTTTTTTGTCTTTTAATTTTACACGCGCTTGAAAACTTCCCGTTAAGCCAGACATGTTAATTTCTTCACTCAGATAGGATGTTATCCCTTGGGCTAAAGGTTTATGTACTTCTTTTTCGATAAGAAGGTTTTCCGACGCATCAAATACTTGAAAATGAATTTGGGCTTTCATCTCCATATTTTCGTTGACGCCAATCACTTCTACCTTTGGGTTAACACCTGAATAACTGTTTCTAGGCATCACACGTAAGGTAACAATTTGCTCTTGGTTCGCCTCTTTGGTCATTTCATAAACATCTGTTTTTGGATTTCGCCACAAATCAAGCAGACCTGCACCCATTATCCAATCTCCTGCTGTGAGCGCATGAACACAATACCCGATTACATTAGGGTTGGAGCGTGTGGCTTCAAGCAATCTTTTGTTCGCCATTCCATGTGCCGTTTGCTGAGCCAAACAGAACTCTTCAAAATTGTCAAACAAACGATCAAAACCTGTTTTTTGCATCATTTGCTCAAGTTCTTTCTCTAGTCTTTGGTGATAGCGCATGGTGGGTGTAAGGGGATTTCCTTTTTGTCTAAATTCCTCATTGTTTTGAGGGAGGTTAGGCAAACTGCCATAACCCAATTCAGAAACGAATGAGAGTCGCCCAGAAACAACGTTTTTTCCTGGTATTTTTAGTCCAGAAAGGCCTTTCTCTTTCAATTCGTCTTTTGAGGCACCAATATTGGCATATCCATCATATATATCTTGTGTAATTTGGGAACCTGAATAATCATGAATATCATTAAACTGATTTCCTGTTTTTTCGTAAGGCAAATACATCCTTGCACCCTTGGCCCATCCGCCTGATTCGTCTAGAATAAGCCTGGTTGGGTCAAGCTCACGGGCTTTGAGCGACATGGGTTGAAGCATTTGAATCATCACTGGCTGTAAAAGCTCATTAAAAAGTTCCCAAATGACTACACTTGTTCGGTTTCGATCTCTAAGAATACTCTGTGTAAGTTCATTCTCTACCCGCATAGGCAAATAAGCCGATTGGATAGGTCTATTCATACATTCTATTGCCAAGCTACCCACGGTTAGCACACCCATTTCGTCACACAGATCAAGCCACATTTTGGGTGGAGGCTTCCGCCAAGGCCTAATCATATTGAATCCCGCATCTTTGGCAAGTTGAATTTCTCTAATCGCCATTTCCTTGGAGTCAGGATAAGCAAGTCCTACAGGGTAAAGCCCTTCAAAAAAGGTTGCTTTTAAATACAGGGGTTCGTTGTTTAGATAGAACTGATTGTTTTGAATTGTAAACTTTCTCATACCAAAACGGTGTGTCCAGTTGTCCGTTGTTTCTTTGCCATTTGTAAGTGAGATGTCAATAGAATACAGGTGTGGGCTTTTGGGTGACCAAAGCTTTTGATTTGGAATATCGACGGATGTTTTTAGGCTATTTTTTCCTGGATCCAATTCCATGTTTTTTTTAAAGACGCCCACCGTGTTGCCAGCTGCGTCATTGACCTCAATTGAAAGTGTTGTTTTTTGTTGTGCAGATTGGTGATTGTACAATTCTAGATCA
>NZLM01000038.1 GCA_002694245.1 Methanobacteriota archaeon | reverse complement strand
GGTTCAACAGGTTTTGATTTAGGTTCATCTTCTTTCCAATGGAAAGATGTGTACGTATCATCAGGATCTTTATACATTAACGGTTCAAAAACACTACAAGATGATTCAGGTACTATCGTTTTATCAGCAGATACTGACCAAGCGATTACTATCAGAACAACTGGTACAGGTGCAACTACAGTTCAATCAGCACAAGGTGTCAACCTAACATCAACAGGTACAGCTGACATCACGTTAACAGCAGGCGGTGAAGTAAATTGTGACTCAAACTTAATCATGGGTGCAAACAAAACTATCACAGTAGCTGGCGGTGGCGACTTAAGAATCGCATCACCGGTTGACTTTAGAGCACAGAACCTTTCAAACATCAACTCAATTGTTGGTAACTTAACAGTTACAGGTAACTTTACTGTGTCTGGTACTACTACTTCAGTGAACACTGAAACAGTAACTATCGATGACAACATCTTAGTACTAAACAACAACGCAACAGGTTCAGCAACACAAAACGCTGGTCTTGAAGTTGAAAGAGGTGATGACTCTAACAAAACATTATTATGGAACGAAACAGATGACAAATGGACAGTAGGTTCTGAAACATTTGTAGCAGGTACTTTTGAAGGTACAGCGACATCGGCAAAATACGCGGACTTGGCTGAGAGATATCACTCAGGTGCGGCTATGGAAGCTGGTACAATCGTATGTTTCGGCGGTGAGAACGAAATCGAAGAGTGTGCAGAAGAAGGTAGCACAAGAGTAGCAGGTATCGTATCAACAGCACCAGCATACATGATGAACAGAGATGCAGGTGATGACTCAACTCACCCATATGTTGCGTTAGCAGGAAGAGTTCCATGTAAAGTAACAGGTTCAATCAAAAAAGGTGATTTACTAATGGCTTCATCAATGGCTGGCCACGCTATGGCGGGTGAGTTCAAAGGTGGTGCAATGGTTGGTAAAGCACTAGAAGATTTTGATGGTGAATCAGGAGTTATCGAAGTACTTGTTAACTTAATGTAATTTGTTTATAGGAGGATATTAAAATGGCAAACACGTTTAGATATTTCAACTTAAAACAAATGAGCCCAGGCCAATACAACGGCTTAGGCATAAGTTGGGACGTAAAGATGGTAGTGGATCTAAGAGATCTAACTGACTGGGGCAGTATTGCTTCAGCGGCTGACAGCTTTCCTAATAAAGGATCGAGCTTAGGCAAAAGTGAAATCTTAAACACTTCTTTTTCTTTAGGTTCAGTAGCAGGTACATCGGCTAACGGTGGATCATACTTCGGAAAAAGTGAAGCAACAGATTTCGGCGGAATCGCTTAAATCTAAATATATTATATGCTGGGCTCAGGCCCAGCATATTCTTAATAATCTTTATACAGAATTCATACAACAAGAACATAAATAACAGCAAGAACTACCTAACGAAGAGTTCAATCAAAAAACAATCGAGGAAGACCCTCCCAAAAGACGTTTAATGTAAAATTAAATTATTTGAAGGGAGATTTAACATGGCAAACGTAAAAAACTACGGCCTAGCGGGTATTGGCAGTGATGTCCAGTTCGGTAAATCAGGTGGTAGATTAATATATGATACGTCGTCATCGTTCTTTAAATTTACAACAGATGGTACAACTCTTTCACAAGCAAGAGTGGCTACTACTCCAAGTAATGCAAACGATGCCGCTTCGAAATCATATGTTGACTCAACTATCAACGGACTAGACGTTAAAGAGTCAGTACACTTGGCTACAACAGCGGCTGGAACTTTAGCTTCAGACTTCGCAAACGGCGACACAATTGACGGTGTTGCACTTGCAACTGGTGACAGAATCTTGATCAAAGATCAAGCAGATGCATCAGAAAACGGTGTATATACAGTTAACGCCTCAGGTGCTCCTACAAGAGCAACTGACTTCGATGCTGATTCAGAAGTAACAGCAGGTGCATTCTTCTTCGTAGAAGAAGGTACAGTAAACGGCAACAATGGTTTCACATTAACAACTAATGATGATATCACTGTTGGCACAACAGACCTGACTTTCACACAGTTCTCTGGTTCAGGCCAGATCACTGCTGGAACAGGTATGACAAAATCAGGTAACACACTAAACGTGGTCGGTGGTGACGGTATCGTTGCTAACGCAAACGATTTAGCAATTGACCTTGCAACTAACACAGCCTTAGCATTTGACTCAGGCAAATTAGATGTAACAATTGACTTATCTGATACAACAAACGACGTGACAGGTACACTGGCAGTAGGTTCAGGTGGTACAGGTCAAACATCACTAGATGACATCGTAGCAGGTTCAAACAAAGTTTCAATAACAAACGGAACTGGTACAGTTGTTGGTGGTGACGCAACTATCGACATCACTGAGTCTAACTTAAACTTAGGCAACATGGGTGGTACAGCTGACTTGACATCTCAAGTAACAGGTGTACTTCCAATCGCTAACGGCGGTACAGGTGGTGCGACTGCGGCCGCGGCAAGAACTGCTTTAGGTCTTGCTATCGGTTCAGATGTTCAGGCTTTCGATGCTCAATTGGCAGACGTGGCTGGCTTAACTCCAACAGACAGTGGAGTTATCGTTGGTAACGGTTCTAACTTTGTAGTAGAGACAGGTGGAACATTAAGAACATCACTAGGCTTGGGTACTGGTGATACTCCAACTTTCAACGGTGCGGCAATGGGCTCAGCGGCTATCACAGGCGTTGCAGATCCATCAAATGCACAAGATGCCGCGACGAAGGCATACGTTGATGGTTTAGTTGGTGCTGGTTCAATTACACAGGCGTTAGGCGCTGGTACAGGTTCAGGAACTGTTTCTTTAGGTTCTCAAACTTTAACTATCGCTGGTACGGCCAATGAGATTGAAACATCTGCATCAGGTCAAACTATAACAGTTGGTTTAGTAACTAACCCAACACTAACTGGTAATACAACTATCACAGGTAACTTAACAGTTCAAGGTACAACTACAACAGTTGATTCTACAACTATTCAGATCCAGAACGCTTTCACTTTTGAAGGTGCAACGGCTGATGCTCATGAAACAACTCTAACTGTAGTTGATCCAACTGCTGATAGAACAATTTCATTACCAAACGCATCAGGTACAGTAGTATTGAATGATAACGCGGCAACGCTTACAAACAAAACTATTGCATTTGGTTCAAACACAATCAGTGGACAATTAGGTGTAAGCAATGGTGGTACAGGTCTTGACTTGTCATCTATCGCTCAAGGCACACTATTAATTGGTAATGCTTCAAACGGCCTTGCACAATTAACAATCGGTGGCGCTAACAAGTACCTAAGATCAACTGGTACAACTGCAAGTTACGACTACGTAACAGCTCTAAGAGATAACACAGACGGTAACGTTGTGATCGAAGCGGATACGGCGAATATTGCTGATAATACTAAATTACAAATCAGAAATACTTCTTCAAACGTTTCAATCCATGCAATCGATCCAGACGATGCAACAGCAAACGTTAACCTAGTACTTGAATCTCAAGGTTCTGGCGGTAGAGTATTAATCAGAGACGCATCAGGTGGTTCATCTTTAATCATCGGTGATGATGATTCATCTCTAACAGTTTCAGGTGGTGCTTCAAGCTCATCAGACGCTGGTGATATCGTAATCAAAGGTGGTAACGGTACTGGTTCAAACGCTTCAGGTGACGCAATCATCAAAGGTGGTACAGGCGGTAACGCAGAAGGTAAAGTTAAAATTACTGACTCTACTGACAACGAGATCGCAATCTTTGAAAGAACTGCTTCAGCTGTTAACGAGTTCACAATCACAAACAACGCAACAGGTTCAAATCCTTCTATCGCGGCAACTGGTGATGACACAAACATCTCAGTAGCACTTACGCCAAAAGGAAACGGTCTTGTTGTAGTTCCAAATGGTTATGAATCAAACGTTGGTTCAGTAGATGACGCTCTAGTAACTAGAAGATGGGTACTAGATAACGTTGTAACTGCAACGGATGACTTAACATTAAGAGCTTCTATTACAAACGGTAACTCTTCTGAAAACATTGGTTCACTACCAAATGCTTCAGGTGTAACTTACTACGTAACAAGAATCGCAATCAACGTATCATCAGCATACAGCGGTGGTTCAGTTGACTCTATGTTAATCACAGATGGTTCAGCAACATTGGCAACTGTATCTGAGTCAGATGTAACAACTACAGGTTCTTACATTATCGACTTAGATGGTGCAACTGCAACGGCAGGTGGCGCAACATTGGCTATTCAGTTTAAACAATCTAATGGTTCAGATGCGGCTACACCTACTTCAGGTGCAATGACTGTGTTCGTTGAGTACAAAGCGACTACATAATAGATCTTAGGAACTAGGAATAGTAATTAAGATACATTGGGATAGGGTGGAGAAATCCACCCTATCTTTTTTTAAGGTTATTTAGAATCTACAAAAGAATATAATTCATTTGCACAATCCAATATGTCCTGAGTAGTTGGAAAACTAGGCTTATTAATCGGATCCATTATTTGGCCAGACTTCTCATCTCTAGTTCTAGTCATTTCCCAGATATACATATCTTTTTCATATTTGTGGGTAACTAATCCAGTTGCCTCTTTTAAGATATCGGCACGGATTTCATAAGCGTTTTTATTTGTAGACATAATTTTCTCCTTTCATTGTGTGTTTGTTTGTGTGTAAATTACTCTACATTATTATAATACTGTCTGGGTTGGCAAAATGCAACCTTTTTCTTGTTGACTTGTTGTTTTATTTTTTATATAATAATAGCATGAGTTACATATTAATAGGAATACTAATTGGTTGGCTTACACCTAGACCCAAATATCTAGCACCCATAGAAGAAGCGATATGGAAACCAATCAAAGAAAAACTTCCTGAAGATATTAGAAAACTATTTGGATAGGTGATAAAATGCAACACAAAGAGATAGCCGAAAAGGTAAAAGAGTTCAGGGTGCATCTTGATAAGATGAACAAAGTTTACGCTGACTTACAGAAGGATGGAGTATACATTTCATTGGATCGTGTGGAACAGGACAACAAGACAGTTCAATACGATGCAGGTGTAATACACCAGACAATTAAATATTAACAACGGAGGGTTATGGCAAAAATGAGAACTTTCACTTTCTATGCAGAAGGTGAAGAACCAAAAGATGTAGAAGCATTAGGATTCAGGAGAGCAGTTAAATCTTTCCAAGGTGGATCCAAAGCTAAACAAGTAAGAGTAGAATGGGAAGCAAAGAAAGGTGGTATGTACGAGAAGTTACAGATGCTACCACTAGGCAGAAGCAAGAAGTTAGGAAAGTAAAATGAAAAAGTTTTTTCAAAGTATTTGGTATTTGTTTGTTGGAGAACCAGCACAACTAACATATTGGTTAGATGGAGAAAAGCCATCAGATAATCCAGGAACAGAAGTTAGAGTAAGACACTTTAGACATCTTATTCCAAATGGGATATCATATGTGAATGTCGATACTGGAAAGAAAGTTGTCATGAGATCAGCAAATTTATCATATATCATAAAGGAGGAATAATGTCAATTACAATAGGACCAGAAGAAAGACAAAAGTTAATGACACTGATCGGTGAAGGATCCAAAGTGTTACAGGAAGTAGAAGATTTAAGAACAGGGCTAAACGATACAGTAAAAGCGATAGCACAAGAGCTTGATATCAAGCCAACTTTGTTATCAAAAGCAATCAGAATAGCACACAAACAGAGTTTCCAAGAAGAGCTACACGATTTTGAAGAGCTAGAAGCAATATTAGACGCGGTAGGTAAAAAATCATAGTATAAATAATTGTACTATGCAATTATGGAGTACCCCGAAAGGGTTTTATACAGATCCGGAAATAAAGTTCGATGTTCCTAAGATGCAACAAGCTCTTAAAGAAGTCGACAGCCGAGTAGCAAGACAATCACCACTAGGAGAAAGAGACATAAACGCAATATGTCTTACTCAGATACCAGGAGATCCTAATTCTATTACAGGTGGTAATGTACGAGGACTTTTCTGGACTAAACCTGACAGCACTTACGAAGAAGTTCAGAGGGAAGAAGTAATAGATGAAGAAAAGTATTCGGAGTTTGTTAAACTTTTCGAAGACACTTACTTCAAAGAGATGTATGACGTCTTAACTGAAAAGTATAAGTTAGGAAGAGTCAGGCTTCTTTGGAAATTACCAAGGACTACATTAAGTTGGCATAGAGATCCAGAGCCAAGACTACACATACCGATAGTAACTAACTATGGTGCAAGGATGTGTGTAGACAAAGTAGTTCATCATATGCCAGCAGATGGTCGTGTATGGATCACAGACAACACAAAATATCACAACGCTTTCAATGGTGGAGAAGAAGACCGCGTACACCTTGTAGCGACGGTCTTAGATTGTGATATGTCAATCTTTAACTAGCACTTATCTCATAGATATCTTTGTTAAATATTATACAGGGGAGGTAAGTATGGCTTACGATCATAAAGTTATTTTAACTGATATTGACGGTGTTGTATTTGACTGGCACACACAGTTTGTTAACTGGATGGAGATGCAAGGATACAAGAGCACCGGCATGAAGCATCACGATGCTGACATACATCTCGAATTCGGAATTGACTATCAAGAAGCAGTAGTCAAGAAAGAAGAGTTCAATACGAACATGATTTCGAGTACGCTCGAACCGTACGGCGAAGCAGACATATGGATCAATAAGCTCTATGAAGAAGACTATAGATTCATCGGCCTTACAAGTTTCAGTGATAAACCTATAGCACAATACTATCGATACCTAAACTTAGAAGACTACTTCCCCACAGACTGCTTCGCCAGTATGATTTTCTTAAGTCCCGGTGAAACTAAAAGAGAAGTATTAGAACAGTTCTCTGCAACTAACTTAATCTATATTGAAGATAGAATACTAAATGTTAACTCGGCTTTAAGATTAGGTTTGAAACCTATACTGATGAGTCACGAATACAATATTCACTTCAAGAGAGAACCTGTTTTCGTTGCAAATGACTGGAAACAGATATACAATTACATAAAAAATCAGTAGCGGAAACCGTTGATTTATAAGCATTTTTAGGGTGGAAAATTTAGTTTACCAACTTAACATGGTAGTTAACTAAATAAAAGTGTAATGAGTAAGGAGGCCACTGCCTTGCTATTATGTTACCTCCTCTTTCTAAAGTGTGGCACACTAACATAAATAACTTTAGCAACGATCCAATACAACACAGAATACTCAGGTCAATATGCGTAAAAACTATTACGGCAGAAGGAAGAAATATAATAACGCCTCTGCGACAGATTACTGGAAACGATACAAAGAGACACTCGAAAAAGCAAGACTCTGTACCGATCCTATTGAAAAGATACACCTTTATCAAAAAGCAGAATTCTTTTATAAGAAGAGCAAAGACATAGACTAAACCACGTTGTTAAAAATATTTCATTAACCTTAAATATTATTAACATGGGAAAGCGACGAAACAGACGTCATATGACTCATGGTCTAACACAAGAAGAAATAAATGCAGTTCGTATATCAAATCAAAGAGAACATAATAGGAAAAGAAATTTGCATCCAAGAAATGCAAATCAAAAACATTATGATCGCTTGTTAGCGGATTGGTCACGTTCGGTTGTGTTAGCCTTAGGTCCTGCAGGAACAGGCAAAACTTTGTTTGCCGTACATCATGCCGTACAATCATTTAACGCAGGGGACATCAAGAAGATAGTAATCACAAGACCAGCAGTATCAGTAGATGAATCTCACGGGTACTTGCCTGGAGGTCTTGTTGACAAAATGATGCCATGGATCAGACCTATATTTGATATCATGGCTGAGTATTGGNNTCCTCANCACATTAAATGGTTNATGGAAAGTGAACTGATAGAGATCGCACCATTGGCCTATATGCGTGGAAGAACATTTAAAGACGCTTGGATAATTGGAGATGAGATGCAGAANGCAACTCCTGAGCAAATGAAAATGTTATTGACACGTATAGGTGATGGTTCGAGNATTGTTGTCACTGGAGACTTGGCACAGCATGATAGAGGTTACGAAAAGAATGGATTGAAACACTTCGCAAACTTAATATCACATGGTAGGTATGAAGGAAAGAATATCACTATGATTGAGTTTGATCGAATGGACGTTGANAGACATCCTGTTGTAGGTCAGGTCCTTGAGCTATATGGTGAAAAGACTTTTGATAGTAACGTTGAAGTAAAAGTTGNAGANTAATTANCGAGGCATTCTGCCTTGCATTTCTCCTTCAACTCTAAATTTTGCGTTNTTTGGTATCCAGCCACGAGGTGGGTCATCGTAGTCTACAGGGTCTACATGATTCCATATTTCANCAAACATATGATCTATCTCTGCTTCAGGATCATCATCGTGTACATTTGTTAATTGATCTAACAGTATTTCTCTGTTGTATTCTATTTTTCTCTGGTAGTCCCAGTATTCTTTTANTTCTTTATAATCTTCTTTAGATATCATAAGTTCCATGTAATTAATTATGACAAAAAAATAGGGCAGTCTCCTGCCCTATCTTGAATTCATTTAATTAATTTTTCTATCTTCGTCCTCGTCGTCCTCGTAATCTTCTTCATCTTCTTCGTTTGATGAATCCCAGTCGTTTTCATCTACATATGGTTNATNATCATCTTCATCNTCNTCTTCATCATCGTCGTTGTCTTCTGGATTGTAGTCTTCTGGTAAACAAGCACAAGGATCATCGTAACAGTCATCACAAACATCATCAGCTGNATTATCATTATCNTANTCTTCTTCGTGATCTTCCATTTCTAATAAGTCCATGATATCTTGTAATTTTGACTCTAACTCTTCAAGTCTTTGTTCTAATCTGTCTAATCTATTTTCCATAACGTTACCTCCCCGTAAGTGCATAGTGTATAGATTGTTATTATTGGATAGCAGTATTACTTAACTAGGTTGTGTACAACATAAAGTTGCTTGTTTAAAATTAATCATTAAGTTAATACATTTTGACGAATCTGTCGGGATAATTAATACTACTTGCATGAGAAAAGTAAGGCGACTTTATAGTTTAAAAATGCATTAGCTTTAGGCAAGTNTTACGAAAGCGACTTAGGTTTAAAAATGCTTTCACTTTGAAAGGCTTCCGTTTAGGATATAAAGAGTGCCTTTATTAAAAGAGCGATGCTTTGCATTTAAAAATGCTCATAAGCTGGGTCAGGCAGTTAGCGAGTACCTAGTACTTTAAGAAGGCTTATAAAAGTCTGCTATGAAAGTACCCAGCACTGATAACAGACAAAAAAGTATTTTTGTTTACCCCGGCAGAGCCAAGCTCACTAGTCCGGGGCTTTTTTTTATTTGTTTTATAAATATTAATACAATCGTTCATCCCATNATTATGGGACGGAAGTAGCTTACACTAACAATCATAAGCACTAGCGAAGGAACGCACTTTAACTGTAAAAAGGAGAAGTGTTATGGATAACTTCACATTCTGGTGCTATCGTAAATTAATCGAACAGTACCAACAAAACAGAGTAGAATTCATTTTACGTTCCAGAAGAAGGGACAGTGAGTGAAATCGCTAATTGCTGAAAAGAAATTAAGGCATTTACATTTAAGAGCCTATAAGGATCCCACTAGTGATGAGTATGAGATTGTTTTTACATCATCACAGTGGCCTTATTGGCGTAAAACANTAAAGACTGATGACGACCTTACTGCACAAGAAACTTTCAATAGATGGAAGAACCACGGTTACGTCTTACAGTTNTTACCTGCAAAACTTTGTCACTTCCTAGTCATAGGCAACTAACTTTTATTCTTAGGCTTGTTTAATCTTTCAATGTATTGTGTTAGAAAGTTATCTGGCTGGTAACCCCAATTAGGATAGGAAGGCATTTTAAACTTACGTTTCTTCTTACGGGATTTCTTTTTTTGATGATACTGCATCAAAGCAGTATTTATCTTATTCTTTGTCTTTTAGGTGTTCTTTACAGATCTGATACCAGTAGTGTCCACCGTTTCTTAACTGTTCGTTTGCTTCACGCAACTTCTCCATTTTCTTCATCAATGAATCATGCTGGAACTCTGTAAATCTTTTATCACCTTTTTGAAATTGGTCTAGTCTGTGTAACACTTCATCTATTTGTGGGCAGGTGTTACCTGGAACTTTGGGTGCTTTTCTCTTCCACTTTTTCCAACGTTTTGACAGTACCTCTTTCTTCTTGCTAAACATAAAAGTATTTAAAAGTGTTGACAATGAAATTAAAGCTATGTTATATTAATAATATGAGTAAAAATGAACTAGAAAAATATAGAAGTGTTATCAAGAAAGATCTCGATAAACTAGAAAAGAAAATGGATAAGTTACAGGAAGCTGTTGACTTGCTAAACAAAAGACTTGGCAAACACATAGACTTTATAGATGAAACTTATGACAGTTTAAAGAATCCAATCAATGCCGCAAAGAAATGGCTAGGCAGATAATATGAAAGTAGGAATAACGTTCAGCACATTTGATTTGTTACACGCAGGACACGTTGCCATGTTACGTGAAGCCAAAGAACAATGTGATTATCTCATAGTAGGTTTGCAGAGTGATCCAACAATAGATAGACCAAAAGAAAAAAACAAACCAATACAAACAATGTTTGAAAGATATCTACAACTAAAAGCATTAAGATATGTAGATGAAGTAATACCTTATCAAACAGAACAAGACTGNGAAGATATACTGTCAACACTAAATATTGATGTTAGAATCATAGGAGAAGAATATAAAACCAAACCGTTCACTGGTTCAAGTATTTGTAAAAAGAGAGGCATCAAAGTTTACTTCAACAAACGTGAACACAGATTCAGCACAACTGATTTAAGAAACAGAGTCAACAAAGGACAGTAAGTGAAAGTAGCAGTAGTTGGTGCAGGAATAACAGGCATCACAACTTCTTATTTCCTAGCAAGAGCAGGACACGAAGTTACAATATACGATAAACGAAAGTATCCAGCGATGGCTACCAGTTATGCCAACGGCGGACAACTCAGTGCCAGTAATGCCGAAACATGGAACAGCTGGAGAAGTGTAAAGAAAGGTGTCAAGTGGCTTTTCAAACCAGATGCACCATTAAAGATTAATCCTAGTTTCAGCACAGACAAATATGATTGGCTGTATCGTTTTATCAAAGCAATACCTCAAGCGAAAGACAACACATACAAAACTTGTCAGTGGGCTCTAGAGGCACATAAGTTATACAAACAGATAGCAGAAGAAGAACGACTTCATTTCGACATGGTTGAAAAAGGAATACTGCACATCTANACTGATCAGGAAGAGTTTGATTGTGCTAGAGCTGTCAACAAAATATACAAACAGGCAGGGTTGGCAAGATGGGAAGTTTCACCACAAGAGTGTTTGAAGATAGAACCTGCACTTGTACCACCACCTAAACTGCTAGGAGGGTTCTTCAATGAAACAGACTTCACAGGAGACATACATAAGTTCTGTACCAACCTGTTACACGTTCTACAAACGAAGTACAGCGTCAAACACGTTCAGAAGCTAGTAAATGATATAGAANTAGAGTTCGACGGTGTAGTGGTCGTGTGTGCTGGNGTACATAGCCGATCACTCGCAAAGACCGTNGGAGACAACTTACCAATATATCCTGTGAAAGGTTATTCAATCACAATACAAAATCCAGAGATAGCACCATGGACAAGNCTACTAGATGACGAAGCAAAGATAGTAGCATCAAGGTTAGGTGCAGATAGATTAAGAGTGGCCGGCACAGCCGAGCTGAATGGATACAACTATGATATCGTACAGGCCAGAATAAGACCTTTGATAGAATGGGCAGAGCGTATGTTCCCTGGCATCAACACAGAGTACGTGACTTCNTGGGCTGGGCTNAGACCCATGACNCCAAACATGATGCCTNTTGTCAAGCAGAGCAAGTACAACAAACAGGTNTATTACAACACAGGACACGGACATCTGGGCTGGACATTGTCNGCCAAAACTGCGTTGATAATATCCAACGAAATCTCCAAAAATNCGTAAAAATACAACTAAATATATATGTACATAAATGTACAAGGAGATGTTATTATGAAAATATTTGACAAGGTAAAATCATCTATTAAATCAGTAAGAGATGGTGCGGCCAAAGGCGGTTTAAAGGCCAAGTCAGCAGTTTCAGGTGCAATCAATAAGCAAGTAAAAAACATCGATAAGCTGAATCCATTTAAAAAATCTGGTAAACAATAGAAGATACTAAAAAGTAGAAAAAAGATCTTTTGCTAGGGAATATTTCTATTCCTTAAATAATCGAACTCATTCTTGCCCTAGTTTAAGCTAGTAAAAGATCTTTTCTACCAAACTTAAACTTCTTGCTCTTGAAATCGTATTTGAACTGCAAATTATTCCAATTTTCGCACTGGTTGATCTTGTTTGCCCAATGGATACAGTAGGCATCGGACCAATGTACGACTTTGACTGAATAATGAGAGTTGGATTCTAGAGCCTGGCACATCATATTGACTAGGTCGATGTCAGCCATGTAGCTGTCTATTTGTTTTGATAACTGTTGCATCAAAGTAATATTTATCCAATTTTTGGTATTTTGCTTGACTTTGTCGCATAAACCTTATAATATATTGATAATAAAGGACATTTATGAAAANCAAAAGAACATATAAAAAAGCAATCGAACACGCAGAAGATATGTCATACGAGAATGAGTCAAGCACNGTGACAATATCTCTACGTGAATATGACAGTCTGAAACAGAAAGCAATAGCAAGGGAAAACGTGATCAGTGATCCTGATCTGATCAATGTCATAGACAAACTAGAGGAGTTGGTAAGAGTTCTGAGAAGAAGGATCGTGAGACCCGCAATAGCAAAGAACTTCGTGCCATTTNACAACTAATGAGAAANAAGATAGCTGAAAGCACACACAGTTGGACCGCTGGAAATTGGCCAAAGCACGAGACAATAATCGTGGAAGGGTATGAAAGATACTGGTCAAACAGCACAAGAACCGGGCATGAGATAGACATTGTGCGACAGGACGGAAGCACGATACACATCAAAATGAAATGGCCAAAAGGCTACAATCCCAGACTTTACACAGTCAATCGCGACGGTAGATAATGGCCGTTTACTATCTAGTCACTGTCACCAAAGGTGATATGAGTACGAAGGTGTACTGGAAGGAACCCACCTACAAACGCATGATGCAGTCCGTGGAGACACTTTACAAGCATGGCAAGGTAGACGCCATAGAGATGGAGATGATCTCCAAAAAAGAGTACGAAGACAACTACGTCTGATTGGGGCATAGCCAAGCGGTAAGGCAGTGGTTTTTGGTACCACCATCCTAGGTTCGAATC